>NZ_JBEOXT010000006.1:0-246509 GCF_040296685.1 Streptomyces sp. NPDC002054 | reverse complement strand
GGCGTCGTCCCCACCGACACCATGCCCACCGGCCTGCGCTGGTTCGCCGAGTACCAGCCCTTCACCCCCGTCATCGAAACCCTCCGCGGCCTCCTGATGGGCACCGAGATCGGCAACAGCGGCTGGATCGCCGCCGCCTGGATCCTCGGCATCGCCGTCCTCGGCTTCTTCTGGGCCATGAGCCACTTCAACAAGGACCGCACCCACTGATCCGAAACCCGGAGCAGCACGCGGAAGCCATCGCACCGAACGCAGCACGCAGGACAGAGCAACCGCAGCCCGTGGCCGATCGTGCCGGCACGGGCTGCTTGCCATAGGTCCAGGCTCGCTCCACCACCGCCCTACCCCTTCCTGAGATCCTTTCCGCCCATGCCGGAGCCGGGGACGGCCACCGCAGACCTCCAAGAGGCCCCCGCCATGCCGATATTCGTCACACCGAAGCCGATCCGCGCCACCGTCGAACTCGACGTCGGCAATGTGTGGATCATCGCGAGTGAGCGCACCGACACCATCGTCGACGTGCGGCCCTTCGACTCCTCGGAACCCCGCGACGTGGTGGCCGCCGAGCAGACCCGCATCGACTACGCGACCGGCAAGCTCGTGGTGAGCGTTCCGAAGGCCCGCGACCGGGCCCGGGCGGGCGGAGCGGTGTCGCTGGTGATCCACCTGCCGGCCGGATCGACCGTCTACGGGGACGGGGTGGCCGCCGACTTCCGCTGCGACGGCCGGCTGGGGGAGTGCCGGCTCACCAACGACTGCGGCCACATCCGGCTCTCCCGGACCGGGGCCCTGCACCTGACCTCCGGCCTCGGCAACATCACCGTGGACCGGGCCACCGGCGATGTGGAGGTGTCCGCCGACTGTGGCGACGTACGCATCCACACCATCGACGGCGAGGCCACCGTCCGGCGCAGCAAGGGCGACACCCTGCTCGGCGAGGTCATGGGCCCGCTGGGCGTGTACGTCGAGAACGGCGACATCCACATCGGCCGGACGCACGCCTCGGTCGAGGCGAGGACCTCGCAGGGCGACGTCCGGATCGACGAGACCCTCCGGGGGCCACTCGTCCTGGAGACGGCCTCCGGACAGCTCGAGGTGGGC
This sequence comes from Streptomyces sp. NPDC002054, assembly GCF_040296685.1. Lineage (NCBI taxonomy): Bacteria > Bacillati > Actinomycetota > Actinomycetes > Kitasatosporales > Streptomycetaceae > Streptomyces > Streptomyces sp. NPDC002054. The sequence continues at coordinate 245,408 of NZ_JBEOXT010000006.1, read as the reverse complement.
ATCGTCGGCGGCACGGCCGCCCAATTGGACCTCGACGCCCGCTCCGGCACCGTCTACCGGTCCCTGGACCTCTTCGACAACCTGCTCGGCACCCCCGAGCAGACCGTCCAGGTCCACGCGCGCACCGTCATCGGCGACATCGTGGTCCGCCGCTCGGCACTCGGCCTCCGCCCCGACGAATGGCCCTGAGGGGGCGGGGCCGGCCCGTGCCCCAGGCGTCAGACGGTCAATACCACCTTGCCGAACAGATCGCCGGTCGCGAGCTTCTCGAAGCCCTCGCGCGCCCGGTCCAACGGCAGCACCTCGTCGATCACCGGGCGTACGCCGGTCGCCGCGCAGAACGAGAGCAGGTCCTCCAGCTCGTCCTTCGAGCCCATCGTCGACCCCACCACCTTCAGCTCCAGGAAGAAGATCCGGGTCAGCTCGGCATGCGCCGGCCGGTCCCCGCTGGTCGCGCCCGAGATCACGAGCGTGCCGCCGGGCCGCAGCGACTTCACCGAGTGCGACCAGGTCGCCGCGCCCACCGTCTCGATCACCGCGTCCACCCGCTGCGGCAGCCGCGCCCCGGGCTCGAAGGCGTCCACCGCGCCCAGCTCCACGGCCCGCTTGCGCTTCGCCTCGTCCCGGCTGGTGGCGAACACCCGCAGTCCGGCCGCCTTCCCGAGCACGATCGCGGCCGTGGCCACGCCGCCGCCCGCGCCCTGCACCAGGACCGAATCACCGGGGCGGACTCCCGCATTGGTGAACAGCATCCGGTACGCCGTCAGCCACGCGGTCGGCAGACAGGCGGCCTCCTCGAAGGACAGCCCGGCCGGCTTGCGCAGCACGTTCCAAGCCGGGACGGTCACCTGCTCGGCGAAGGTGCCCTGGTAGCGCTCGGTCAGGATCGAGCGCGGCTCGTCCGGCCCGACCCCGTGCCCGGTCTGTCCGATCACGGAGTGCAGGACGACCTCGTTGCCGTCCGGGTCGATCCCGGCGGCATCACACCCCAGGATCATCGGGAGCTTGTCCTCGCCGAGGCCCACCCCGCGCAACGACCACAGATCGTGGTGGTTGAGCGAGGCGGCCCTGACGTTCACGGTCACCCAGCCGGGGCGCGCCCCGGGGGCCGGGCGCTCGCCCAGCTCGAGGCCGTTCAGCGGCTGGTCACGGTCAATACGGGCGGCATAGGCAGCGAACATGCCCCCGGACGCTACTCCTCGGTAACGGCGGGTTCTAGTCCCGCCGCCACTGTGCCGGTGAGTTCTTCGTCGCAGTGTCCTCGTAGGAGCCGGCCACGCCCCGGTCGATGTGGAAGCTGGTCAGGGTGGTGACGGGCGAGTTCGGGTCGCGGCGGTCGGCGATGACCCGGAGGTGCGCGGAGAAGCGGGCGGGCGTCGCCTCGTAGACGTCGTAGCCGTAACGATTCCCCTCGAAGTACTTCAGGTGCGGGTTGGCCCGGCCCATCACCGGCCCGTTGGTCTTGTTCCAGTCCGCCGAGTACGCGCCCGAGGTGACCGAGTGCGCCGTGAACTCCGTCCCGATCACCGGGGAGGCGGTGTTGTCGAAGTCCGGCCGGATGTCGTCCACGAACGCCGAGTGCCAGTCGCCGGTGACCACCACCAGGTCCTCCATGCCGGAGTTCAGCACATGGGTGAGCACCTCCTTCCGCTCGGCCGTGAACCCGTCCCACTGGTCGGTGAACATATAGCCGCCGCCCACCCGGGAGCGCAGCTGGCTCAACATGATCGAGTTGGCCCATACGTGCCAGCTGTCGGGGGCCGCGGAGACGTTCTGCTTCAGCCAGCCCTTCTGCTGCGCCCCCAGGATGGTCCCGCCGGCCAGGTTCTGCGCGGACCGGTACGACCGCAGGTCCAGCACCGTCAGCTCCAGCAGGTCGCCCCAGCGCCGGACCCGGTGGATCTCCGGGTCGGGCAGCCCGGCCCCGCCGGCCGCCGAGGCGTCGCGGTGCGGCTGGTTCTCGTACCAGGCCTGGTAGGCGGCCGAGCGGCGCTTGAGGAAGGGGGCGCCGCCGGTGGTCCCGCTGTAGTCGTTGACCACCTCGTGGTCGTCCCAGGTGAGGTACCAGGGGTGCGCGGCGTGCGCATCGCGCAGCGACGGGTCGCCCTTGTAGAGGGCGTGCCGCCGCCGGTAGTCGGCCAGGGTGAGGGTGGCGGGCGCGTCGTGGTCCCGTACGTGGTCGCCCCCGACCGGCCCGTGCTCGTAGATGTAGTCCCCGAGGTGGACGACAAAGTCGAGGTCCTCGGCGGCGATCCCACGATGGGCGGCGTAGTAACCGTCATGGAACGCCTGGCAGTTGGCGGCGGCGAACCGCACCCGCGGCACCGGGCCGGCGGCGGCGGTCTTCGTCCGCCCCACCCGGCTGGTCTTCCCGAGCGCCCGGAAGGCGTACCAGTAGCGGGTGCCGGGCGCGAGGCCGTGCACGGCGACGTGCACGCTGTGCCCGAGCGTGGCGGAGGCGGGGTGGCTGCCCCGGGCCACCACCCGGCTCAGCGCCGGGTCCTCGGCCACCAGCCACTCCACCTCGACGATGTCGGGCAGCGCCTGCTCGGCGGCGAGCGGCTCCGGAGCCAGCCGGGTCCACAGCACCACACTGCCCGGCTGCGGATCACCGGATCCCACCCCGAGGGTGAACGGCGCCGGGTCGTACGTAGCCCCCAGTGCCTGCGCCGCCTCCAGGGCCTGCGCCGGGGACAGCCCGGCACTCAGCGGCCAGACCAGATTGAGCGCACCGGCCGCACCGGCGGCCTTGAGCAGATCACGCCGATTAAGCCTCACGCCACACCTCCGGCCAGCCCGGTCAGAACAAGGGACACGGCGTCGGCGTACCCATCATTGGAGGTCCCGCCCGCCCGGGTGAACACCAGCCGGACCCGCGCACTGCGGGCCCCCGGCGGCACGGTCGAGGTCACGCTCCGCTGGAGCAGCGCGGTGCGCGCGGCCCGCTCACCGGAGGTCACCGGCCCCAGCACGGACAGCGCGAGCGGGGCGCCCTTGGCATCGCGGAACTCGACGGAGAGCTGCACCCCGTCCTCCTGCCCGAGGTATCCGCCCAGCCAGCCGCCGAGCGTGTAGCGGACGCTGCCGGCATCCACCCCGGCCGGTACCGCGAGGTCCTGCACCAGCTCGGTGACCGGGCTGTTCCCCCCGGAGAAGAACCGGCTGCCGCGCGGCGCGGGCCCGGGGTCGGACGGGGTCGGATACCCACCCCCGAGGCTGTACGCGACCAACGCGGGCGCCCCCTGCCGAATGGTCCACCCCACCACGGACCCCACCGGAGCGGACCCGCCCCCGGGTCCGCTCTCCGCATCTCCGTTGACCACCAGATTCACCGAAATGCCTCCAGCCGCAGTTGAGTTGGCGAAGGAATCCCAGCAGCCCGGGGTGAACGGCATAAGGCGACAACGGGACAGCCCGGCAGACAACTCGCGCAGACGCCCCCGGGCGAGGCACGCCCCGAGACGCCCGCCCCGCGCCGCCCCGGAAGATCAAGAATCCCAGCCGCCCGGCGGGGACGGCCGGCGGCGCAGTCCCAGCCGCTCCTCTTCCTCCCAGCGCCGGAGGCGGTCAAGGTGCACCTCGCCCGCGGCCAGGAGGTCACGGATCACCCGTGCCAGCGAGACCGCCTTCCCCCACGGCCCAGTGGCCGCGTCAGCCGGGTTCAGAGCGGTGACTGCCTCCCAGTTCGCGAGGGCGTTCTCTGCTCCCTCGGTCCTACGTCCCCGCTCGTCGGCGGAGCACGCGACGTAGAAGTAGACCCGACCGCCGTGGTAGTCCAGGTAGCTCAGCCGTTGAGCGGCCTCCTCCTCGCCCGGCGGCTCCACCGTCGCGAGTACGGCGCCGACGGCCCCCGCGAGCTCCGCCTCCCACACGTTGGTCATCGGAAGCGCCTGAGGGGCGGCACGGGCGGCTTACTGCTTACCGGTCGGGGGCAGTGCGGATGATGCACCCAGTCGTCCGGCCGTGCCCCGGAGGCGCTGTGCCGGATGATCCGGCGGGCGTCCCCGCAGATGGGCTCGTCGCACTTCGTGCAGAACCGGACGGCGGTCACTCGCTCACCTCCGACGGCGGACAGGACCACACCTCGGTGTCCAGGACGTGCACACCGGCCCGGCCGAGGATGGTGCCGCGATGCACGGCACCGACGCTGAGGGGCGTTCGGCAGACACAGCAGGCCCGGCCCTGGCTCTGCTCCCGGGTGAGATCGCTGATCGCGGTCGGCAGCGGCGCTTCGTGACAAGGGACTACCTTCAGAGCGGCCTCGGGAGGCCTCTTTGCGGTCATAGGAGGATGATTGGCGGGCACGCTGATGGGCAGATAGGCCATCACGTGGCCATACGTGGCCACGTTGCGGCCATGGCCAGGGACACGCGTGAAGACACCTCAGACTGGGGCCATGAGCCACCGCAACGACGCGCTGCGAGCAGCCAGGCTGCGCGCGGGCTGGCGCACCATGGAGGCCGCCGCCGAGCGTCTCGCCGAGCACGGGCAACGCCTCTTGGACGATCCCCACTTCACGGTGTCCGCGCGCACATGGCGCCGATGGGAGGGCGAGCGGCGGGCTGGCCGCCGGAGGAGACGGCGATCGTGCTGCACGACGTGCTCGGCCGATGGCCCGAAGAGCTCGGGTTCACCACACCGCCCGGGTGGATCCGTCCCGAGCATCACCAAGAGGACGATGTGAAACGCAGGACGTTCGTATCGGTCACGGCGGCTGCCCTCATGCCCGGCCCTACCGCTCCCCAGCACGTAGACCCCGCCCTGATCGCGTATTTTCAGGAGCAGTTGGAGGGCCACTACCGGGCCGACATGTTCCTCGGGCCCCACGACCTCATCGGCACCGTGTCCGCCCAGTACCAGCTCATCGACAAGCTGATCCGGTCCGCCGTCGGGGAGACCCGTCGCGGGCTCCTCCGTGTCGGTGCCGCCTATGCCGCGCTCGTCGGCTGGCTGTACCAGGACGCGGGTGACCTCGGCGCGGCTGCGTTCTGGCGGGGGACAACGCAGGAGATCGCGACCCGCTCGCGGGATCCGCACCTGATCGGGTATTCGCTGGTGAATCTGGCGCAGATCCGTACCGACCTCGGCGACGGGCACGGTGTCATCGACCTGTGCGAGGCCACTCTCGACGATGACCGGATCTTCCCCAAGGTCCGGGTCATGGCCATGCAGCAGCAGGCCCATGGGGCCAGCCTCACCGGCGACCGGGGCGCCGTCGACCGGCTCATCGACACCGCAGACGGCTTGCTGTCCCAGGTCGATGACGACCTGCCATGGGGCAACGCCTGCCGGCGGACCCCGGGCTACCTGGAAGTTCAGCGTGCCACTTGCTACGGCCGGCTTGGCCTCGGCCGCGAGGCGGACTTCCTGTGGTCGCAGGTGCTTGCCGCGGTGCCTGCGACCGCGCGCCGGGACCGTGGTGTGTACCTGGCCCGGCACGCCACCGCGGTTGCCTCCGCTCGGGAGCCGGACCACGCGGTGGAGATTGCCCGGGAGGCCGCGACGATTGCCGCAGAGACCCGGTCGGCGCGGATGCTTCGTGAACTGACCACCCTGGAGCGGGCCATGCGGCCGTGGCACGATGCCCCGGTAGGCCGGGACCTCTCCGAGATCCTGGCGCCCGTGACCGAGGGGAGCTGACATGGGCGCACCGCAGCCGATGAGCGACAAGGCAATCGAGCAGGCACTGGCCGACCTGCCCGGGTGGGAGCGGAACGGCGACGAAATCACCCGCACGTACGAGATCCGCTACCACGCCGCGGTGGCCGCAATCGTGACGATCGCGGATCGGTCCCGGCGGATTCAGCACCACGCGGACCTCGACCTCCGCATCGACCATCTGCGCGCGTCCATCACAACGCACGACGCTGGGCACCGGCTCACCGCGGCGGACTTCGACCTGGCGCACCGGATCGACGAGATCGTGGCGGCACACCAGGCCATCCCGCTGGACTGATCCGGAACGCAGGAAGCGTCCCTGGGAGCGACAACGGCCCAGCCGCACGAAGCGGTCGGGCCGTTGTCATCCGCACTCTGAGCAGCAGCGCCGGGAGCTGCTGGGCGCAGCGTGGTGGCCTACTGAGACGTCCGGCGTGGGAGATCGAGTGGCGGCACATGCGGATGCCGAGCCAGGCGCCCGTCAGGCACGATCTCGGCATGTCTACCGAAGTCAGCGGGATGATCGAGTGCCGACCGGGCGCCCGCCTCTGGGGCCCCGACGACGAGGACTCCGTGTGGCAGGCCGCCATCGACCTGTACCTCCTCAATAACGGCAACGCCTATGACGCCCTCGCCAGTCTCTTCGGCATCCGCAACGACTTCGGCTTCCGTCCTCTGGCCGAAGGCCGCGGCTTTCCAGCTGACGCGTCCGAGTCGCTGCGAACCGAGTACGCGACCTATGGCGGCTCTCCTGACGTACACGGCACAACGTGGATCACCTGGTCCGAGCTCGCCGCCGACGACTGGAGCGAGACGGACAGTTCCGGTACCCGCAGTCGCGACGGTGTTGCGGGAAACGAGACCGACTGGGGACCGGTCTGGAGCGTGATGCGGACGCTCAGCGAACTCCACGGCGCAGACCAGGTGCGGCTTGTCGTCTGGTTCCACTGATCGCAAGATTGGCAGCCGGACGGCCCTGGGGCGGAGGGGCGCACGCTGGGGGCCAGGCCGTGGGCGCCGTCCCGCTACTTGGTCCTCCGGGTCCAGCAGTTAGCCCAGCCTGCCGACCCTGGATGCGGGTCGGTGGAGAGCCTGCGCCGCCAGGGGGCGCATCCTGCTTGCTCCCGCGGAGGTGGCGTACGGCCGTCGCCCGCAAGCCCCGGACGCGGGAGGGCGCCCGGGGGCACGGCGGTCGGCGACGGTCGGCCAACGGTCCGCTAGACGTGATGAGCGGCGGAGATCTGACCGACCAGGACGGCGAACGGCATGTCGAGGGCGGCGTAGACGGCGCCGGACTCGGGAGATGCGTTGTCGGCCAGGGCCTCGACCATGAGGGTGGCGTAGTCGCTGACGATGATGCCCGCCTGCTGCATGCGCAGCAGCCCGGCTTCCCGCTTGGTCTGGCTGAAGGTGCCTGAGGCGTCCACGGCGACGTACGCGTCGAACCCGGCGGCCGTTGCGGAAATCGCGGGCAGCGCCGCGCACACCTCCAGTGACACTCCGGCGAAGATCAGCTTCTGCCGCCCGGTGGCCTCGATGGCTTCGCGGACGCGACCGTCGTGCCAGGCGTTGACCGTGCTGCGGTCGATGATCTTCTGTCCGGGCGGCAGTACGTGAGCCAGCTCGGGGGCGGTCGGCCCCCACATGCTGTCGGCCGCTGTGGTGGTGACGACCAGCGGGATGCCGAGCACGGTCGCCGCCTGCGCCAGCGCCACCACGTTGTGCTTCAGCTCTCCGACCGGGATGTCCCGGACGCCGGACAGAAGGCCCACTTGGTGGTCGACCAGCACCACGGCGGCGTTCTCTCGGGTGATCGACTCCAGGAACTTGCTGCGCTCGCTCATCTTCCGCTCCTTTGGGGGTTGAGCCACAGCCCCTTTGGTCACCAATCTTGATAGTCAATATCAGTGACTATTCAAGGTTATGCCCGAGCCCACCGGGCGGGCAACTAGGATCGCTGGTCACACAGCACAAGCGGCGGACGGCTGCCGGGGCGGGAGAGGCGTTGGCCAAGCACCAGGCTGCGGAACCGGACCTTGGCGTGCTCGCCGCGCGGATCCTCTTCTCCGTTCAGCGCGAACTGTTCACCGCACTCGCCGAACAGGGTTTCGACGACATCCAGCCCCGCGCCGGCGCCGTTCTCGCCTATCTGCGCACCGACGGCATCCGAGCCAGTGAACTCGCCCGCGCCTCCGGACAGCACAAACAAGTCATCGGCTCCCTCATCGACGACCTCGAACGCCTGGGCTACGTCGAACGCAGACCCGACCCCACGGACCGCCGCGCCAAACTGGTCCACCCCACAGAACGCGGCCTGCTTCAGATGGAGGCTGCTGCCGCCATCATGCGCGCGATCGAGGCACGCCACGCGAAAACGCTGGGCGAGCAGGAGTACGGCGCCTTCAAGGCGGCACTCCATCGCGTGGCTGATCTCCAAAACGAGGCCCAGCGCGAGTCGGTTGAGGAACCGGGACGAAGCCAGGGCAACTGAGCGACCAGAGAGGCATCGAGCCCCAGCCGCCCCAGGAGCGCCCTTGGTGAACGAGTGGCCTTGCCCGCCGGGACCCGGCAGGTCTTCACTGCTCGGGCTCGTGGGTTGATCACGGGGCTTGGCCGGGCAAGGCTGTTTCGGTGCGGAGCGCTCGCAGGGTGTCGAGCTCGCGGTCGATATCGCGTCGCTTGGCCTCCAGGCGCTCGGCCTCCTGGGCGAACAGGCGCTCCATGACGCCGTTGCGCTCTTCGAGCGGGGCCTCCATGCAGGGGAGCACTGCGTCGATGGTGGAGCTGCCCAGGCCTGCAGCGAACAGGTGCTGGATCATGACGACCCGCTCGACCGTGGAGCTGTCGAAGTCGCGCCACCCGCCGGGGGTGCGCTCGGAGCGGATGAGCCCGTGCTGCTCGTAGTACCGCAGGGCCCGGGTGCTGACGCCGCTGGCAGCCGCCAACTCACCGATGCGCATGAGACCTCCTGACCTGTTTGCCGACTTCCGTTCCTTGAAGTTGACGCCGGCGTGAAGTTACACGATCTGGGTGTCGCACCCGCCGGGGGTGCCTCGGGGAACCGGAGCTCGCCGTGACTGCTCAGATCCATCTCTGGTTGGACTACGTCTGCCCGTTCTGCCTGATCGCCGACGAGATGGTCGAGCGCGCGATCACCGACCGGCCCGATGCCGAAGTCGTCCACCATGCTCACGAGTTGCGTCCCCGTCCGACACCCACGCTGCGACCGGAGGATCCGTACCTGCCCGATATATGGGAGCGTGCCGTGTACCCGTTGGCACGCCACCATCAGGTGCCGATGCGGTTGCCGACCGTCTCGCCGCAGCCCTACACCGAGTTGGCGTTCCTGGGTGCCCAGTACGCCGCGGAGCAGGGGCGGGCCCACGCCTACCACCGTCGCGTGATGACGGCCTTCTTCCGCGAGGACCTCGACATCGGGGACCGCGCGGTCCTGGCCCGCCTGGCCCAGGAGGCCGGACTCGACCCGGCCGCCTACGCTGCAGCCCTCGACGAGCAGGAATACGCCGAGCGGCACCGGCAGGCGCTGGCCGAGTCGGCGCGGATGAACATCACCGTCGTCCCCACGATCATCATCGGCACCCGGCGCATCGACGGTGTCGCTTCCGAAGGCGTGATCCGCCGGGCGCTGCAGGAAGCGGTCGCCGCATGACTGCCGACACGACCCGGCTCACCGCTCTGATGGCCGACGCCGTGGAGACCTGCGTCCGCCGGGTCGAGTCCGGCGGGATTCCCTTCGTCGGACTGCTCGTCGCCGCCGACGGGTGGATCTCCGACCCTGGTGTGAACCTCGTCCACGAGACCGGCGACCCCACCGCCCACGCGGAGATCGTCGCCTTGCGCCAGGCCGTCCGGGCCCGTGGCCGCTCCGCTCTGCAGGGAGCCACCCTGCTGGCGACGGGAGAGCCGTGTGCCCTGTGCTACCGCGTCGCCGCCGCTCACGGCATCGCCGCCGTCCGCTTCGCCGTCGATCGCGACACCGCCGCCGCGTGGGGGTTCGACTACCGGGCCGGCTACGACGCCGACGCAACCGATCGACTGCCCCTGGAGACAGCGGCCCGGCACCTTGCCGTGGATCGGGGCCTGGCCCCCTTCATCCGCTACCTCGACCTGCACCGCCACGACTTCACCCTCCACTCGTAACCACCACCAGGTAAGGACACCCGTCATGCACTGGCTCTACCTCGCCCTCGCCGTCGTCTTCGAGATCACCGTCGCCATCACCGCGGGCAGGGCGCAGGGCTTCACCCGGCCCGGCTGGACCGTCGCCACGCTGGTCAGCGGTGGCATCGCCACCTACCTCCTCAGCCAGGCGCTGCTGACCTTCGACGTTGGCGTCGGCTATGCGATCTGGACCGCCGTCGCCGGCGTCGGAATCGTCGTGCTCGGGGCCCTCGTCTTCGGGCAGCGTCTGGACTGGCGAAAGTTCCTGGGCATTGCCGCCGTCATCGCCGGAGTCGTCGGCCTCCAGCTCAGCGGAGCAGCCTGACACCTCCGGAATCCAACCCCACCCCCGCCCCCTGCCGAGATCGTCCCTAAGGAAGGAACTCACATGTCAACCACCGCTACCGAGAACGTCACAGCCCGCAGCGACCGAGCCCGCGCATGGCCGGTCCTCCTCCTCGCCGGAGCCTTCGAGATCGCCTACGCCTTGGCCGTGGGAGGCAGCCAGGGCTTCACCGTGCTCTCCTGGTCCCTGATCGCGGTCGTCTTCTTCCTGCTGACGCTCTTCTCCCTGAGCCTGGCCCTGCGCACCATCGACGTAGGCATCGGCTACGCCGTCTGGGCCGGCATCGGCGCTGTGGGAGCGGCACTGCTCGGCCCGGTCTTCTTCGATGAGACCCTCACCCCGGTCAAGGTCCTCTGGCTCACTGTGATCATCGGCGGCGTCGTCTGGCTCAAGCTCTCGGACAGCCCCAAGCAGACGCAGACCAAGCAGTCTGCCCACCAGTAGTGACCACTGCACAGCTGCACACGCGAGGGCGGGCCCGGCGTTGCCGGGCCCGCCCTCGCGTGTGGGATGGGAAGAAGTACGCGTCGGCGATCCAGAACCTGTGGCCGCACAGCGGTGGATCGACAACAGCCGGGCCCGGCTCACGACCGAAACGGGTAAGCGGCTGGCCGAGGAGCTGCTCGGGCAGGCTCTCTCGACTGGCTGCGGGCGGCCATCGGCGAGAAGGGCTGAGCCCGCACACGACGAAAACAACGGCCCGGCCGCGCGAAGCGGTCGGGCCGTTGTCATGTGCGCTCTGCACAGGGAGCTTCCACCGAAAGGCCTGGATCAGGCCTTCTTGGTCTCCCAGAAGATGCGGTCGACCTCGGCGATGAGGTCCAGGGCCGCCTGGCCCGTCGCCGGGTCGTTCGATGCCTTGGCGGCCGACAGGGCCTTCAGGGTGTCGTTGATCAGCTTGTGCAGCTCGGGGTACTTCTCGAAGTGCGGCGGCTTGAAGTAGTCGCTCCACAGCACCGAGATGTGGTGCTTGGCGACCTCCGCGCGCTGCTCCTTGATGATGATGGCGCGGGTGCGGAAGTCCTGGTCCGTGTTGGCCTGGTACTTCTCCTGGCAACCCTTGACCGACTCGGCCTCGATACGGGCCTGGGCCGGGTCGTACACGCCGCACGGCAGGTCGCAGTGGGCGCTGACCTTCACCTTGGGGGCGAAGAAGCGGGAAAGCATGGGGGCGGTCCTCCTCGTGATCGTCTTCTCAAGAGGGGAGATTACTCCGTGGGATGCCGTATTTCGCGGGCGCCCCCAGGGGCTTGGGACAAAAGTCCAGGCTCAGGATGGAGGGCGTGAGCGAATGTACGGGAGCAGCGCGAGGCCGAGGACGAGGCCGAGGAGGAGTGCGGAGATGCCGGAGAGCTGGGAGACGCGCGGGCGGATCGGGATCGCGGAGGTGAGCGGTCCGTCGATGGCGCCGACGCTGGAGGACGGGGACCGGCTGCTGGTCCGGTACGGAGCCCGGGTCCGGCCGGGGGCCGTCGTGGTGCTGCGGCATCCGTTCCAGCAGGACCTGCTGGTGGTCAAGCGGGCCGTGGAGCGGCGGCCCGGCGGCTGGTGGGTGCTCGGCGACAACCCGTACGCCGTGCCGCCGGGCGACAGCACGGACTACGGCGCGGTGCCCGAGGAGATGGTCCTGGGGACCGGGCTGCTGCGGCTGCGTCCGCGCGGCAAGGATCAGACCTCGCTGGCGGCCCGGCTGTCCTGGGCGGCGACGGCCCTGCGCCCGCTGTTCGCCGAGGTCTCCGCCTCCAGGCGCTTGCGGGCCCGGTAGGCGGCCACGTTCGCGCGGGTGGCGCAGCGGTCCGAGCAGTAGCGCCGGGAGCGGTTGGTGGAGGTGTCCAGGTAGGCGTTGCGGCAGGGCGCGGCCTGGCACACCCCGAGCCGGTCGGCCCCGTACTCCGTCAGGTGCCAGGCCAGGCCCATACAGGCGATGGCGGCGTAGCCGGCGGTGGCGTTCGAGGTGTGGTCGGCGAGGTGCATGTGCCAGTTGGGGGCACCGTCCGGGCCGAGGGTCTCGTGCCCGGAGATCTGCGGGCTGACCGGGAACTCCATCAGCAGGGAGTTCAGCAGGTCGACCGCGAGTACGTGGTCGCCGGAGTCGGCGGCCTCGAAGACCGAGCGCAGCCGCCCCCGGACATTGCGGAAGCGCGTCAGGTCCGCGTCGGTGACCCGGCGGGCCAGCTGCTGGCTGGGCCCGAACAAGCTGCGGACCGCGTCCACCGAGGTGAGCGCGTCCTTGTTGCGGGCCGGCTCCTCGGTGTTGACCAGGCGCAGGGCATAGTCCGAGTAATGGGCCAGTTCCACTTGTAGTCCTTACGGCTGCGATCTAGGGTGGCGACGGTATGGCGTAACGGCTGATGTGTATTCGAGGGTATTACGCGCTGAGCGTGCTGAGGGTGTGGAGGGTTCAGGGATGAACGTCGGTACGGACTGGCAGGCCTGGCAGGACAGCTGGGACCGCCAGCAGGAGTGGTACATGCCCGACCGCGAGGAGCGGTTCCGGGTGATGCTGGACATGGTCGAGGCATTGGTCGGCCCCGCACCCCGGGTGCTGGATCTGGCATGCGGTACCGGAAGTATTACGGACAGGCTGCTCCGGCGGTTCCCGGATTCGATGAGTACGGGGGTGGATCTCGATCCGGCCCTGCTGACGATCGCCGAGGGCCACTTCGCGGACGACCCCCGCGTCACCCTGGTCACCGCCGACCTCAAGGACCCCGACTGGACCGCGGCCCTCCCGTACGACTCCTACGACGCGATCCTGACCGCCACCGCCCTGCACTGGCTGCACAGCGACCGGCTCGCCGTGCTCTACGGGCAGCTGGCGCCGCTGCTCCGCACCGGCGGGGTGTTCATGAACGCCGACCACATGCCCGACCCCGCCACCCCGGCCATCAACGCCGCCGAGCGCGCACACCGGCACGCCGGCATGGACCGGGCCCGCGCCGAGGGGGCGCTGGACTGGGCCGAGTGGTGGGCGCTGTGCGCGAAGGACCCGGTGCTCGCCGAGCCGACCAAGCGCCGCTACGAGATCTACGGGGAGCACGCCGACGGCGACACCCCGGACGCGGCCTGGCACGCCCGCACCCTGCGCGAGGCGGGCTTCCGCGAGGCCCGCACGGTCTGGCGGTCCCCGTCGGACGCCCTGGTTCTGGGGCTGAAGTAGCACCGCCGCGCCCGGCATGGCGAAGGGGCGGTACGGGAAACCCGTACCGCCCCTTTCGGCCGTGCTACAGCGCTACAGCACCTTGGACAGGAACGCCTTCGTGCGGTCGTGCTGCGGGTTGGTCAGGACCTCGCGCGGGTGGCCCGACTCGACCACCACGCCGCCGTCCATGAACACCAGGTTGTCGCCGACCTCGCGGGCGAAGCCCATCTCGTGGGTCACCACGATCATGGTCATGCCCGACTCGGCCAGGTCGCGCATGACGTCGAGGACGTCGCCGACCAGCTCCGGGTCCAGGGCCGAAGTGGGCTCGTCGAAGAGCATCAGCTTCGGCTCCATGGCCAGCGCGCGGGCGATCGCCACGCGCTGCTGCTGGCCGCCGGAGAGCTGGGACGGGTAGTTGCCGCCCTTGTCGCCCAGGCCCACCCGGTCGAGCAGCTTGATCGCGCGCTCGCGGGCGACCGACTTGCTCTCGCCCTTCACCATGACCGGGGCTTCCATGACGTTCTCGATGGCCGTCATGTGCGGGAACAGGTTGAACCGCTGGAAGACCATGCCGATGTCCCGGCGCTGGGCCGCGACCTCGCTGTCCTTCAGCTCGTACAGCTTGTCGCCCTTCTGGCGGTAGCCGACGAGCTCCCCGTCGACGTACAGCCGGCCGCCGTTGATCTTCTCCAGGTGGTTGATGCACCGGAGGAAGGTCGACTTGCCCGAACCCGAGGGTCCGATCAGGCAGAACACCTCACGCGGAGCGACCTCCAGGTCGATGCCCTTGAGGATGTGCGCCGCGCCGTAGGACTTGTGGACGCCCTCGGCCTTCACCATGGCAGTCATCAGGCCACCGCCTTGTCACGGGTCGAGAAGCGGGAGAGGTTCGCCTTGATCTTCTGCAGCGGCGTGGGCGGCAGCGTGCGCAGCGAACCGCGCGCGTAGTGCCGCTCCAGGTAGTACTGGCCGACGGAGAAGACGCTGGTCAGCACCAGGTACCAGATGGACGCGACGAAGAACATCTCCATCACCGCGAACGAGGTGGACGCGATGTCCTGGGCCGCCCGCAGCAGCTCGGGGTACTGCACGGCGACCACGAGCGACGAGGTCTTGAGCATGTTGATGAACTCGTTGCCGGTGGGCGGCACGATCACCCGCATGGCCTGCGGCAGGATGATCCGTCGCATGGTCTTCGTCTGCTTCATGCCCAGCGCGTGGGCGGCCTCGGTCTGGCCCTCGTCGACCGACTGGATGCCGGCCCGGACGATCTCCGCCATGTACGCGCCCTCGTTGAGGCCCAGACCCAGCAGGGCGGCCAGGAACGGCGTCATGACCTGGGTCATCTCGTCCTTGTAGAACCCGAGGTTCAGGATCGGGAAGATCAGGGCGAGGTTGAACCAGATGAGGAGCTGGACGTACACCGGGGTGCCGCGGAAGAACCAGATGTAGAACCAGGCGATGGTGCTGGTCACCGGGTTCTTCGAGAGCCGCATCACGGCGAAGACCACGCCGAGCACCAGGCCCAGGGCCATGGAGGCGACGCTGATCCAGATCGTGTTGAACAGACCCTTGATGATCGAGGGGTCGAACAGCTTCTCCGGGACGGTCGCCCAGCGGACGTTGCCCTGCGAGAACGCGTACACGAGCGCCACGACCAGGGCGATGACGACCACGGCACTGATCCAGCGGCCGTAGTGCCGGACCGGGATCGCGCGGATCATCTCGGGGGGTACGGACCCGGCCGGAGGAGCGTCCTCCGGACCAGGGACCTTGTCGAGCTTGTCAGTCACAGTGACTGCCCTTCAGTGCTGCAAATGCTGCGGACTACTACCGGAGTACTACGGGAGTACTTCGGGGGGAGGTCACTGACCGGCGTTGACCTTGGCCTCGGTCACGGCGCCGGAGCCGGCGTTCCACTTGTCCAGGGCGGCCTTGTAGGTGCCGTCCTTGATGGTCGCGTCGAGGGCGGCCTTGAGGGCGTCGCGCAGCTCGGTGTTCTTCTTGTCCACCGCGATGCCGAAGAGGCCGGCGTCGGTCGGGTTGGCGATGGCCTCGAAGTCGTTGCCGCCGCCGGCGGTCTTCGCGATGTACGCGGCGACCGGGGAGTCGTTCAGGTCGGCAACCGCGCCGCCGGCCTTCACACGGGTCTGGGCCTCGGCGTCGGTCGGGTAGGACTCGATGGAGACCTCGCCCTTGCCGTCCTTCTTGCACTTCTCGGACTGTGCCTTGGCGGAGTCCTCGTAGGTGGTGCCGCGCTGGACGGCGACCTTCTTGCCGCACAGGTCGTCGAGGGTCTTGATGCCCTCCGGGTTGCCCTTCTTCACCAGGATGCCGGTGGAGGCGGAGAAGTAGTCGACGAAGTCGACGCCGGCGCCGGTCTTGGCGCCCTTCTCGTCCAGACCCTCCTGGCGGGCCTTGGTGTCGGTGAGCGAGGACATGACCAGATCGCTGCGGCCCGTCTGCATGCTGCCGATCAGGGTGTCGAAGGTGCCCGACTCGAACTTGAACGTAACGCCGAGCTGCTTCTCCAGGGCCTTTGCGATGTCCGGGTCGACACCGACGATCTTGCCGCCCTCGGTGAACTCCATGGGGGCGTAGGTCGCGTCCGTACCGACCTTGATCACGCCGGCGTCCTGGATCTTCTTCGGCAGCTTGGAGAAGAGCGGCGCGCTGTTCGCACCGGCCGAGGAGGGGCTCTTGGTGGCCGAGTCGGTCTGGTCGCCACAGCCGGTGAGGGTCAGGGCACCGGCGACCGCGATCGCGCCGACCGCGGCGATCCGGGACCGTGCGGCGGTCGTACGACGGGTGGTGCTTGCGGTCATGAGCGGTTCCTCCGGCTGATGGAAAGCATCCGAGGCGGTCGTGGCACGCACCATCGAGTGTCGCGACCTTGTGTGATTAGGGGCATCTTGCCATTCGGACTGACGCATTCAGGCTGCCCGTCAGGTCAAAATCGGATAACGGGTGTCCCGGAGTGTCCAACATGACTGCGGGAAGCGGGCGTCACGGCCGAAGCATGTGCGGTGGTCAGGGCTTTCTGCCGGGATTTTTGCGGCCCGTCTCGATCATTGGACTTAGCCTCTTGGACTTTTCACCGAAATCTGGACAAGAGGTTTAAGGTCGAGCTGGAATCGACTCGTCTGGGCGAGTGTTCTTCGGGTAGAACAGATCCTTACACCCCTCATCCGGGGCTCAGGGCGCGTGTGCGGCGCGCCCGCGCGTACGAACCTCCCCTTCGCGGAGGCGGGCCAACCGCCGATGCGGAGCACGGACGCGGTGCCCGCCCACCCCTTAACCAGTGGTGGCCAACCCTCAACGATTCAAAGACTTAAGGGGTCAACAGAAGTGGCAGCGGAGATCGTCAATCCTCGCAGCGACAGCGCGGCCGACGCGACGGACAACAACCCGGACGCGGTCTTCGCGCTGCACCGGGGCGGCAAGATGGCCGTGCAGGCGACCGTTCCGGTCCGGAACAAGGACGACCTGTCCCTCGCGTACACACCCGGCGTGGCGAAAGTGTGCACCGCCATCGCCGAGCAGCCCGAGCTCGTCAACGACTACACCTGGAAGTCCAACGTGGTCGCCGTCGTCACCGACGGTACGGCCGTGCTCGGACTCGGTGACATCGGGCCCGAGGCCTCCCTCCCCGTGATGGAGGGCAAGGCCATTCTCTTCAAGCAGTTCGGCGGCGTGGACGCGGTTCCGATCGCGCTCGCCACCAAGGACACGGACGAGATCATCGAAACCGTGGTCCGCCTCGCGCCGTCCTTCGGCGGCGTGAACCTGGAGGATATCTCCGCCCCCCGCTGCTTCGAGATCGAGCGCCGGCTGCAGGAGCAGCTGGACATCCCGATCTTCCACGACGACCAGCACGGCACGGCCATCGTGACGCTGGCCGCGATCCGGAACGCCGCCAAGCTCACCGGTCGCACCCTCGGCGACCTGCGCGCGGTCATCTCCGGCGCGGGCGCGGCGGGCATCGCCATCGCCAAGATCCTCGTGGACGCGGGCATCGGTGACGTGTGCGTCACCGACCGCAAGGGCGTGGTCTCCGCCGACCGCTCCGACCTGACGGACGTCAAGGCGGAGATCGCGGGCCTCACGAACAAGACCGGCCAGACCGGCTCCCTGGAGTCCGCCCTGGCCGGCGCCGACGTCTTCATCGGCGTCTCCGGCGGTACGGTCCCCGAGGCGGCGGTGGCCTCGATGGCGAAGGACGCGTTCGTCTTCGCCATGGCCAACCCCAACCCGGAGGTCCACCCGGACGTCGCGCACAAGTACGCGGCGGTCGTGGCCACCGGGCGTTCGGACTTCCCGAACCAGATCAACAACGTGCTCGCGTTCCCCGGCATCTTCGCCGGTGCCCTGAAGGTCCGGGCCACCCGGATCACCGAGGGTATGAAGATCGCCGCCGCCGACGCCATTGCCGGTGTCGTGGGCGATGAGCTCGCCGCCGACTACGTGATCCCCTCGCCGTTCGACGAGCGGGTGGCCGTGGCGGTCGCCGAGGCGGTCGCCGCGGCGGCCAAGGCCGACGGCGTGGCCCGCCTGGCGTAACCCCGCCGGCACGCGAAGAGGCCCGGCCGGAGTGATCCGGCCGGGCCTCTTCGCGTCCCCGCCGCCCGGCGGCGGCCGGGGCTCCGCCCCGAACCCGCCGGGCTCCCGGGCGATGCCACGGCCCCCGTTCCCGGGGGCTCTGCCCCCGCCCCCGGGCGTGGGCCCCGGTTCCGTCTGGATGGGGCCCCGCGGAACTACGTGAGCAGGCGCAGCGGCCCGGGGCCGCGGTCTGGCCGCGGCTTCGCTGCGGAGCGTGCCGGGGTGCCGGGCGAAGCCCGGGCGCCCCGTTTGCGGGGCCCTGCCCCGCCCCCTCCGGTCCGCTTGGGCGGGGCTGTGCCACGGAGTGCCGGGCGCCCGGGCCCGGGCGTGGGGCGCGGCGTTCCGGCGAGGCGTGGGGCGCAGCCCCGGCTGTGCGGGATGGCTCCGCGCAGCGGAACCGCCCCGGGTTACTCCTCTTCGTCCTCGTCGTCGAGTCGCGCCAGCCACGTGGCCAGCCGTTCGACCGGGACCTCGAAGTCCGGGTTCAGGTCGACGAAGGTGCGGAGCTGCTCGGCGAGCCACTCGAAGGTGACCTCCTCCTCGCCGCGCCGCTTCTCCAGCTCTTCGATGCCGCGATCGGTGAAGTACACAACAGGCTCCGTGGGTCATGGACGATTCCCGGCCAGGATAATCCGGGTTTGCCCCGGCCCTCCCCTCCGGGGCTGCGCAGAGCTAGCCTGAACTGCATCAACACGCGTGATACGGGTAGCCGTTGGGGGAGCGTGGGGTGCGTGGGGAGGGGTGCGATGGGGGACGGGCGCACGGGCGACACCGCGCGCGCCTTCGAGCTCCTGGAGCCCCTCGTCCTGGCAGCCACCGTACGCATCCACGCGCCTCCGGACGGGTATGGGGGCCCTGTGGACCGCGGCGCCGGCGACACCTGGGGGAGTGGCTTCTTCATCGCTCCCGGCTGGGTCCTGACGTGCGCGCACGTGGTGGGCGAAGGGGGTGGTGGGTCGGTGCGGCTCACGGGCCGGGAGATCGGCATCACCTTCTCCGCCGGAGCGGACGGCAGTACCGGAACCGTCGCCGGCCGGGTCGAATGCGTCCTGCCCGAGACCGACGGCCCCGATGCGTTACGCCCGGACGCGTTCGGCCGCCCCGGCTTCCCGCGCCCCGGCTCCGCGCGCTCCGGCTCCGCGCACCCCCCGCACCCCGCCCTCCAGCGCCCCGGCGGGCTCTGGCCGCTGCCCGACCTCGCCCTGGTCCGCGTCCTCGCACCGGTCTCGCACTCCTGCGTCTGGCTGTCCGACCGCCCGCGCCCCCGGTTCGAGGACGTCGCCTACTTCGGCTGCACCGACGAGATGGGCTACCCGGAGATCACCGGCCGGTGCACCCGGCTGCGCGGCGCCCTCGGCCGGCAGACCGCACTCCGGCTGGGCGCCGAGGACGAGGTCGAGGCCGGCATGTCCGGCGGGCCCGTGGTGGACCTCGTACGTGGCGAGGTGGTCGGCGTGGTCAAGGCCCGCCGGCAGGGCGGCGGGGGCGGGCTGGCCGTGGCCGTCACCGCGCTCCGGGATCTGCCGATGGGCGGCCGTGGCCGGGTCGGCCTCTACCGCCGGGTGATGCAGGGCCACGACCTGCACCACTACGACCAGCACCTGAGCGATCTGAACACCCGCCGGACCTGGACCGACGTCCACGAGGAACTGCCCGCCGAACGGGAATCGTTCGGCGGACGGCAGCGGCTCACCGCCGCCGAACGCACCACCCTGTGCGGACTCCTCGCCGAACTGCCGCCGCCCGGCTCCTCCGAAGCCGTCCAGGCCCTGGCGGAAGCCGCCCGCGGCGAGGACCGCGACCCCGGCCTCAAGGCCCCGCTGACCTGGCGGGACGGCCTCGGGCTGCTCTACGACCCACCCGGGGAGGTCAGCGAGGCCGCGGCCATGCTCCGCTACGCCACCGACGTCAGCACCGCCGACCACCGCGAACCCCCCGCACCCGGCGCCGACGACGAACTGTGGGACTGGGTGCGCAGCACCGCCGAGCGGCTCTGGCGGCCACTCCGCCGCGAGCTGGGCGAACGCCGGGAACAGGGCCTGGCAGACCGCGCCCGGCGCCACCGGGCCGCCGTCGCCCGCCCGGTGCCGGGCCCCTCGATGCGGGGGCCGGGCCTGCTCCCGCCCGGCCCGTCCGTCCTGCTGGAGGCCTGGGCCCACAGCTGGGAGGAGGTCTGCGACTGGCGCGTGTCGGTGCTCCTCGGACCCGAGCACGTCTCCCCGGTGGACTCGGGCGTCCGGGTCCCGCCGGCCGCCCTGCCCGCGGCCCTGCGGGCCCCGCTCGCCGAGGGCTTCCGCCGCTGCGACTCGCACGAGTGGGCCGCCCTCCTCGAAGTCGCCGTCGACCCCGGCCTGTTCACCCTCCCCGTGGACGAGTGGACGGTCACCGGCACCACCCCGCTGGGCGTGCAGCGGCCGGTGGTGTTCCGGCACCCCGCCGGCCCGCCGCCGCCCACCGAGGAGGCGCTCCGCAGCCGGGCCGACCGCTGGACGCGGGTGCAGACCGGCCCGGTCCAGGACCAGCGCGCCGACTGCTCCCGGGGCCGGCCGCGGGACCCCTCGTACGACTGGCTGGCCGGCCTGCCCGGCCACACCGTCACCGTCCACTGCCGGCTGGGCGGGCTGCACGAGGTGCGGGAGGCCGGGTTCGGGGTGGCGGTCGCCCGGCGGCCACCACCCGGCCCGCCCGGCTCCTGCGCCCCCTTCCACCGGGGCGTACGGGACCTGCTCGCCGAGACCGGCCGGGCCGGGTACCTGCCGCTGCGGCTGCTGACCCTGCGGGGGCGGGCCCACGGGCGGGACCCCGACACCTACTGGGCGGCCGGGCTGGGCCTGGTCTGGGAGGACCCGGAACGCCCGCTCCCGTTCGACGAACCCCTGCACGGGGACCTGTAGCCGGAGACCCGAGACCGAGACCCGAGACCGAGACCCGAGGCCCGAGGGAGGAACAGCCGTGAACGAGGAGTGGCTCATCTACCGGGGTGTCGGTGAGCCCCACGACGGGATCGACGCCCTGCCCGACCCGCCCCCCTGGCGGGACTTCGACGGCGGCCCCGTCACCCCGCCCGGGACCGGCGCCGCCGAGCCCGACAGCGCCGCCGCCCGCCGGCTCGGCGCGCACCGGCACGCCGCCGAACTGCACCGGCCCGAACCGGAGGAGCTGGAGGCCGTCAACGCCGCCCTCTACCTGCGCCGGCCGCTGCTCGTCACCGGCTACCCCGGCACCGGCAAGTCCACCCTCGCCCACGCCGTGGCCCACGAACTGAAGCTCGGCCGGGTGCTGCGCTGGCCGGTGGTCTCCCGGACCGTGCTCCAGGAGGGGCTCTACCGGTACGACGCCATCGCGCGGCTCCAGGACGTCCAGATCGCCGCGAGCGTCGGAAGCGGCGGGAGCGGCGATGGCCCGCCCGGCATCGGCACCTACATCCGGCTCGGACCGCTCGGCACCGCCCTGCTGCCCACCGCCACCCCCCGGGTGCTGCTCATCGACGAACTCGACAAGAGCGACATCGACCTGCCCAACGACCTCCTGAACGTGCTGGAGGAAGGCGAGTTCACGCTGCCCGAGCTCGAGCGGGTCGCCGACCGGGAGCCCGAGGTGCAGGTCCTCACCGACGACGGGACCAAGGTCACCGTCCGGGACGGCCGGGTCCGCTGCCGGGCCTTCCCCTTCATCATCCTCACCAGCAACGGCGAACGGGAGTTCCCGGCCGCCCTGTTGCGCCGCTGCATCCAGCTCAAGCTCGGCCAGCCCGGCGAGAAGCGGCTGGCCACCATGGTCCGCGCCCACCTCGGGGAGGAGGCGGCCCAGCTCGGCGCCGAGCTCATCCGGGAGTTCCTCGGCCGCTCCCGCACCGAGCTCCTCGCCGCCGACCAGCTCCTCAACGCCATCTACCTCACCCACTACGCGGCACCGCCCAGCCGGGAGGACCTGGCCGACCTGCTCATCCAGCGCCTCGACCGTCCGAGGTGAGGGGCCGTGGCCGTCCCTGACCCCGTCCCTGACCTCCGTACGCTGGTCGGTGCCCTGCGGGCCGGCGGGCTCGACCTGACCGCAGAGGAACTCGCCGACGCGCTCTGGCTCGCCACGCGCACCGCAGCCGTGGCCGCCGCCGGCCGGGACGGGGTGGCGGCCGGACCGGAGCCGGAGCCCGCGCAGCGGCGGTCGCCGGTGGATCCCGCCACGGCGTACGGCCTTCCGGAGGGAGCGGGGGACCGGCCACCGGGGACGGCGCAGCCCGAGCAGCCTGTGCGGCCCGCCGACGAGGAACCGGTGACCCTGTACGCGGCCCGGCCGCCGGAGGGCCCCGGCCTGCCCGCCGGCCCGGACGGGGCGGAGCTGCCGCCGGGCCTGACGGCCGTACCGGTACGGGTCCCGGCCGCGGCGGCACTGCCCCGGATCCTGGACATCCAGCGGGCCCTGCGCGCCCTCCAGCGGCACCGGCCGCCCGCCCCGCCCGCCCGCCTGGTGCTGGACGAGCCGGCCACCGCCGATGCCAGCGCCCGTGCCTTCGGCCAGATCATCCCGGTGCTGCGGCCGGAGGCGCGGCGCGAGACGACCGTACGGCTGGTGATGGACGCCTCCCCGTCGATGGCGGTGTGGCAGGACATGTTCGAGGAACTGCGGGCGGTCTGCGAACGGCTGGGCGCCTTCCGGGACGTACAGGCGCACTACCTCCACCGGCTGCCGGACGGCACCCCGGCGGTCGGCCGCGGCCCCTGCCCGGACACCGGGGTGCGGTCCGGGGACCAGCTGAGGGACCCGACCGGGCGCGGGATCACCATGGTGGTCTCCGACTGCACCGGCCCGATGTGGCGGGAGGGCCGGGCCCAGCGGCTGCTGCACCGGTGGACCGAGTGCACCCCCTCGGTGGTCGTGCAGCCGCTGCCGCAGCGGCTGTGGGGGCGGACCTGGCTGCCCACCGAACGGGGCACGCTGGCCCGGCTGGAGGGCCCCGCCGGCGGGCTCGGGTTCCGGCCCGACCGGCCGCCGGTGCCGGGCCGGCCGGTCGGCGGGCTGACCGTGCCGGTGCTGCCGCCGAGCGCGCGGGCGCTGGGGGCCTGGGCCCGGCTGGTCGCGGGGCTGGGGTCCGGGCCGGTGCCGGCCGAGGTGGGGCGGGTGCTCCCCGGGCATCCCGGGTCGCCGGTACCGCCGCCGCGGGCCGCCCGGCCGCCGCGCGAACTGGTGCGCCGGTTCCGGTCCACCGCCTCGCCGCGGGCCGTCCAGCTGGCGGTGTACCTGTCCGCGACCCCCCTCACCCTGCCGGTGATGCGGCTGGTGCAGCGGACCATGCTGCCCGACTCGGAGCCCTCGGACCTGGCGGAGGTGCTGCTCGCCGGACTGCTGCGGCGCTCCCCGGACTCCTTGGACTCCGCGGACCAGTGGTACGAGTTCGTGCCCGGGGTGCAGGAGGTGTTGCTGGGGCCGCTGGGGCGGGATGAGGCGGCGCTCGTGCTCAAGCACTGCTCGGAGTATGTGCTCCAGCACTTCGGGCGCGGCGTACGGAACTTCCCGGCGCTGGCGGTGTCGCAGCTGACGGGCGTGCCGGTGGCCGAACCGGAGCCGGACGCCGAGGCCGGGGCCCGGCCGCCGGCCCCGCTGCTGCCGCACGCGTTCGCGCAGGTCTCGGCCAAGGTGGTACGCCGCTACCTGCCGGTGCCATCCGGACCGCCGGGCTCTCCGGAGGCTCCGGCGCCCGTTTCCCCGCTGGGCCGTGGGCCGGCGCTGCGGGCGGCCAGGGCCCGGCTCGCCGCACACGACCGGGACGGCGGCCAACGGGCCCTGCACGAGGCGGTGGCGGTGCTGCGCCGCGCGGCGGCGGTCCCGGCGGGGCCGCGGGACACCCCGGGCGAGGCGGAGACCGAGCTGGCGGGGGCGCTGCTGCGGCTGTGGGGCGTGCAGCGGGACCCGGAGCTGCTGACCGAGGCGGAGGAGACGATCCGCCGGGTCGGGGGCGCGGCGGCCCGGGCGGTCCTGGGCCGGGTGCTGTTCGAGCGCGCGGGGGCGGCCGGGCCGGCGGAGGCGGCGGAGCTGCTGACCGCGGCGGACCGGGAGTTCGCGGCGGTGACCGCCGAACCGCTGCTCGACCGGGAGCTGTTGGTGGACAGCGCGATCCGGCGGGCGGAGGCCTTGGTCCGGCTGTGCGAACTCCGCGGGGACGCGGGTCCGTTGCACGAGGCGCTGGCCGCGCTGGAGGCGGTGGACGGCTCCGGCGTCGGGTTCCGGCTGGCCTTGGGCAGGGTGCTGCTCGCGCTGGCGGAGCAGGAGGCGGATGCGGAGGCGGGTAGGGGGTGGGCGGAGCGGGCGGCGGACCAACTGGAGGCGGCTCTGCGCGCCCTGGAGGGGGGCCAGGAGGATTTCCCCCACCCCGCCCCTTCCCGAAACCGGGGGGAACCCCCCGGCCCCCCCGGGCCCGCGGACGCCGCCGGCGCCCAGCGCGGGGGGCCCGGCTCCGCCGAAGCGGACGCCGGCTCCGCCCGCCCCGCCCCCGGCTCCGCCGGGAGCCGCGGCTCCGGGCCGGCGACCGACCCCGGACCCTCCGAGTCCGGCCGGGCAGATGGCTCCGACGGGAGTCGGGGTTCCGGGGTGGTGGGCGAGCCCGGGGTTCCGGGGGCCGGGGTGCAGGGGGTGGATGTTGGGCGGGTGCGGGCTCGGGTGCGGGTGGAGTTTGGGGCGGCGTTGAGGTTTCTGCCCGGGCGGTTGGAGGAAGCCGGGGTGCAGCTGGCGGTGGCGTTGGAGGAGGCCGCCGGGGAGCCCGAGCTTCGGCTCGCCGGGCTGGTGTGCCTGGCCCGGCTGGAGCGGGCCCGGTACGCGCGGGACGGCGACCCCGCCGCGCTGGAAGCCGCGGCCGAGGCGTACGGCCGGGCCCGGCGGCTGATCCCCCGGGACGGCGACACGTACGCCGAAGTCCTGCCCGAGTGGGGCGAGGTCCTGCTGGCCCGGGCCCGGGCAGCAGGCGGGCGGGCCTTCGCCTCGACCGCCGTACGGGTGCTGCGCGACAGCCGGGCCGCGGTGCCCCAGTCGGACGCCCGGGCCGGCCGCCGGCTGCGCCGGCTCGCCGCCGGGCTGCGGCTCCGGCACACCTACGAGGGCGACCTGGTCGACCTGCGGGAGGCGGAGTACCTGCTGGAGCTCGCGGGCCGGATCAGCCCCGCACCGCTCGACCGGGCGAAGGCCTGGCGGGACCACGGGGACGTGCAGCAGGACATCCACGGCCACACCCGCGCCGCCGACCGGCTGGACCGGGCCGCCGACTCCTACCGGCGGGCCTGGCGGGCCGCCCTCGACGCCGATCAAGCCGGAGATGTCGCCGCGCAGCTGGCCGCCCGGGTGCAGGAGCTGCGCGGGGAGGTACTGGAGCGGCTGGACCGGCCCCGGGCCGCCCTGGACGCGTACCGGGCCGCCCTGGAGCTCTGGCAACGGATCGGCGAGCCCGGCGCCGAGGAGCAGCGCGCGGCAGTCCTGGACCGGATCCGGGCCCTGGAGGCGCCATAGCCCGGCCGCCTGCGCGCCATTCCGCACCGCACGACACCACAGGGGAGCGTGATGACGAAGAACCAGGAAGCCTCCGACAGCACCGTGGCCGAGGCGGCGAACCGGCGCTGCCCGGGCCGGCTCCCGGACCTGTCCGGCTTCGACCTGGCCGCACTGCGCGGCATTGATCACCCGGTGTTCGCCGAGGTGATCGAAAGCATGGTGGAGCGCGTCACCCACCCGGCGGAGATTCTCAACGCCTTCGACTCCGGGGTGATGTGAGGAGTCATGGGAACTGTGCGGGCGGCTAGTTGACCACTTTCCGCCGTTAGGCGCGGGGATCCGGAGGGCAGGGATGGGCAGTCCGCTGGGGGCACCTTCCGGCGGCAGCTGGGGGAGGGAGATGCAGGCGATGAGGCATCCGACCACGGAGGACTCCGTGCTGTCCGCACACCACCGCCACGCCCCCTGGCCGTACGCCCTGCTGGACGTCCCCGGGCTGCGCGCCGCCGGCCACCCCCCGTATCCGGTGCGGCAGTTCGTCCTGAAGACGCGCAGCCGATGCAATCTCGCCTGTACCTACTGCTACGTCTACGCAATGGCCGACCAGAGCTGGCGCGCCCGCCCCGCGGTGATGGCCCCCGCGACCATCGCCCTCGCCGCCGGCCGCATCGCCGAGCACGCCGCCGCCCACGCGCTGCCCCGGGTGGACCTCGTGCTGCACGGCGGCGAGCCGCTGCTCGCGCCCACCGCCGACCTCACCGCCCCGGTCACCGCCATCCGCGCCGAACTCGCCCGGCGGGCCCCCGGCACCCGGGTCACCGCCACCGTCCAGACCAACGGCACCCTGCTCACCGCCGGCCGGCTGGACGCGCTGGCCGCCGCCGGGGTCCGGGTCGGCGTCAGCATCGACGGGGGCCTGCCCGCGCACAACGCGCGGCGCGTGGACCACTCCGGCCGGCCCGGGTTCACCGCCGCCGCCCGCGGGCTGCGGCTGCTGGCCCAGCGCCCGGAGAGCTATGCGGGGGTGCTGTGCGTGGTCGATCCGGCCCAGGACCCGGTGGAGACGTACGCCTCACTGCTCGCCTTCGCCCCGCCCGCCGTCGGGCTGCTGCTGCCGCTCGCCAACTGGAGCACCCCGCCGCCCGGTTCCCGCCCCGGCACCACCCCGTACGCGGACTGGCTGATCGCCGTCTTCGACCGGTGGTGGCACGACGACGTCCGGCGCACCCGCATCCGGCTGTTCGAGGAGGTCATCGCCCTGCTGCTGGGGTTGCCCGCCGCCACCGAATCCCTGGGCCTGGCACCCGCCGGGACCGCCGTCATCGAGACCGACGGCAGCATCGAGCAGGCCGACTCGCTGAAGTCCGCGTACGAGGGCGCCGCCGGCACCGGCCTCACGCTGGCCGGGAACAGCTTCGACGAACTCCTCGACCATCCCGGGCTGGCCGCCCGCCAGCTCGGCCGGGAGGCGCTGGCCGACGGCTGCCGGTCCTGCGAGCTGGTCGAGATCTGCGGCGGCGGCCACTACCCGCACCGCTACCGGCCCGGGGAGGGCTTCCGGCAGCCGTCGGTGTACTGCGCCGACCTCCAGCGGCTCATCCGCCACATCGCCACCGCGGTCCACCGTGCGGCCACCGCCGCACCCCGCCCGGACCGCCCCGGCCCCGTGGTGACGGGGCAACGCGGGCCGCACGGCCAGGCCGGCCGGCCCGCCGCCGCCGACCGCGAGGTGGCCTCATGAGGCCCGCGGGCGGGGCAGACCCTGTGGGCCTGCCGGACCGCCGGTCCTCGGGGGGCGGCAGCGTACGGCCCGCCGAGGCCGCCGGCCGTCCCGCCCCGGACCGCGACTCCGCAGGCCCGGCGGTGCCGGCCCCCCGCGCCGGGGCCACGGCAGGCGGGCAGGGGCCGGGCGCGGGAACGGCCGCGGGAACGGCCGCGGGGCCGCACGCCGGGCCGGACGCCGCCGCCCACCTGCCCGGGCCGCGGCGGGCAGGCAGCGCAGGCGGCGCAGGCGGTGCGGGCGGAGCCGCGGTCGGCTGCGCCCCGCCCGCCCCGTTCGAGGTCACCCGGGCCACCCTGTGGGCCATCGCCTCCACCGAGCCCTCGCCCGACGGCATCCGGCTGGTCCAGGACGTCCGCTGGTCCAAGCGGCTGGTGCTGCTGCGCGGGGTCCTGGACGCGGCACCCCCGGGCGAGGCGCAGTCCCACTGGGCGCTGCTCGAAGAGGCCGAGCGGCAGCACCCCGGCGCGGTGCGCGACGTACTCCTCTACCCGTCCACCGGGGTCTGGGCCGAGGAAACCCTGCGGCGCCTGCACGATCCGGACGGCCCGCCCGCCGACCTCGGCCACCTCGGCGCCCTCGCGGTGGCCGCCGCGCTACGGGCCGGCATCCCGTTCAAGACCACCCTGCGGCCCGTGCACGGGCGGATCGCGCTGCCCACCCTCGGACTGCTGCGCCCGCCCCGGCCGGGCCCGTTCACCGCCGGGGAGCGGTCCTGGGACCCCGGCGACCCGGTCGTGCTGCCGCTGCACACCCTGCCCGGCGGCCGGGCCGTCCTCGACGACCTCGACCCCTACCGGGCGCCGGGCCGGGAGGGCTCCGTCCGGCCGGCCCGCCGGCTCACCCCCAAGGGCCACAAACGCTGGGACACCCAGTGGGCCGGCGCCCTCACCCTGCTGGAGCGCTACGACACCGCCCGGGCCGGCGAGATCGGCGCCCTGCTGCGCTCCGTCGTCCCGCTGGCCGGCGGCTCCCGGTCGGCCGGCGCCACCCTGCCCGCCGCGGCCGGGTCCGTCCTGGTCCGCGGCCAGGCCCCGCCCGCGCTCGCCGCCACCCTGGTCCACGAGGTGCAGCACGGGAAGCTCGGCGCGCTCACCGACGTCCTGCCGCTGCACACCGCCGACCGCAGCCACCGCTACTGGGCCCCCTGGCGCTCCGACCCCCGCCCCCTGGAAGGGCTCCTGCACGGCGCGTACGCCCACCTGGCCCTGGCCGGCTACTGGCAGCGGGCTGCCCTCTACGGGGCCCGCGCCGCCTGGGCCGGCCACGCCCGCTGCCGCGCCCAGGTCGCCGCCGTCCTGCCGCTCCTCGGGCAGGAACCCCAACTCACCCGGGCCGGCGTCGAGTTCGTCGCCGGGATGGTCGCCGCCGAGCAGGCCATGGACGACCTGCCGCCGCCCGGGGACCAGCACGCCACCGCCCGCCGGGCCCTGGACCGGGAACGCCGTGCCTGGTGTGCGGCACACCCCGAACTCGCCGCGCACGCACCCGGTTGACCCCGTGTGACCTGCGCTACATTCTTCTTCTCGATACGCAGGTCACCCCCGTCCACCACCCCGGATCCCAGGGAGACGGCCGCATGACCCACAGTGCCGTGCACGCCCAGCGCTTCGTCATCAGCTTCGCCGGGTTCAACCGCCCCTGGGCCGTGTGGATCGCCCACCGGCTGGAAGAGCACGGCCACCGCGTCACCCTCCAGCGCTGGGACCCGCAGCGCAGCCCCGGACTCGCCGACGCCCTCGACGACCTCGCCCGCGCCGCGGGCCGGGTGCTCCTGGTGCTCAGCGAGCGCTACTTCTCCGCCGGCACCCACACCGAGGAGGAATGGAACACCGCCCTCCGGACGGTCACCGAGGCGCACCCCGACCGGTTCGCCGCGGTCTGCCTCACCGATGCGCCGCTGCCCACCGCGGTGGCCGCACTGGAGAAGACCGACCTGTGGGGCCTGGACTCGTACGAGGCCGAGTACCGGGTGCTGCGCCGGCTGGAGCTGCCCACCGACCGGGTCGGCGCCGAAACCGGCCGCCGCGGACCCCGGTTCCCCAACGACCCGCCCGAGATCTGGGGCCGGGTACCGCGCCGCAACCCCCGCTTCACCGGCCGCAACGACGTGATCGGCCGGCTGCGGGCGGCCCTGGCCGACGCCCCGGCCGGCGCCTCCATCGTCACCCTCCTCGGGCTCTCCGGCGTCGGCAAGACCCAGGTCGCCACCGAGTACGCCTACCGGTTCGCCTCCGAGTACGACGTGGTGTGGTGGGTGCCCGCCGAGGACCGGCCCACCCTCCGCGAGCGGCTCGCCGACCTGGCCCCGGCCCTCGGCCTGCCCCGCGGCGCCGGCAGTTACGGCGAGCAGATCCGCGGCGTGCTGGAGGCGCTGCGCCGCGGGAACCCGTACCACCGCTGGCTGCTCGTCTTCGACGGCTGCGACAGCCCCGACGACCTGACCGACCTGCTGCCCGCCGGCTCCGGCGACGTGATCATCACCTCCCGGAACCGCGAATGGGCCTCCCGCCACACCCACCTGCTCGAAGTCCCGCTCTACGCCCGGCCCGAGTCCATCACCTTCATCCGCCGCCGGGCGCTGCGGCTGACCGGCGAGGAGGCCGACCAGCTCGCCGAGGCCCTCGAGGACTACCCCCTCGCCCTCGACCAGACCGCCGGCTGGCTCGCCGACTCCCCGCTCACCGTGGGCGACTACCTGCAGCTGCTCCGGCGCCGGCTGGACTCCCGGGAGGCGGTCACCGTCTCCGACGACTACCCGCTGCCCTTCCCCACCGCCCTGGCGATACTCCTCAACAACGTCCGGGAGAACTACCCCGACGCCCTCCACCTGCTCCGGCTGTTCGTGTTCTTCGCCCCCGGCCGGGTGCCGCTGCGGCTGCTGCGCGAGTTCCCCGCCGACGACGTGCCCGAACAGCTGGCCGGCCTGATCAACGACCAGGTCCGGTGGAACGCCGCGCTCAACAAGCTGGTGCAGTTCTCGGTGGTCCGGCTGGAGTACTCCGACCTGGCCGTGGAGGAGGGCGGCGGCGGCACCGAGACGGTCCAGCTGCACCGGATGGTGCACGGCATCGTCCGGGACAACCTCAGCGACGAGGAAGCGGACCAACTGGCCCGCGCGGTACGCCAGGTCCTGGCCGCCGCCGACCCCGGCCGGCCCACCGACTCCCGGCTCTGGCCCCGCTACGCCGAACTCATCCCGCACCTGGAATCGGCCGGGGTGCTCGCCAGCTCCAACCCGCGGATCCAGAACTTCCTGCTGCACTGCCTGCGCTACCTGATCCTGGCCGGCGAGTACCGGACCTGCCTGCGGCTCGCCGAGGAGACCGACGACGCCTGGCGGGCCATGCTCGGCGAGCACCACGACCAGGTCCGCGAGCTCAGCTACCACTACGGCGGCGCCCTGCGGCTGCTCGGCCACTTCCGCCGCGCGGAGGTGCTCAGCAAGACCATTGCCGACCGGCTCACCGCCGAACGCGGCGACCGCGACCTGGAGACCCTGCGGGCCATCAGCACCTACGCGGCGGTCCTGCTGAACACGGCCAAGTTCGAGCAGGCCCGGCTCCTGCTGGAGCACTGCTTCGCCGGCTACCGGGAGCTGCTCGGCGAGGACGACTCCATGACCCTGAACGCCCAGAACAATGTCGCGGTGGTGCTGCGGCTGCTCGGCCGCTACCCGGAGTCCTACGAGGCCGACCTGGACACCCTGCGCCGCCGCGAGCGGGTGCTGCGGGTCCGGCACATCGCCACCCTGTCCAGCGGGATCGGCTGCGCGATGGGACTGCGCCTGATGGGCCGCTACCGGGAGGCGCTGGCCCGGCAGGAACAGGGGCTCAAGCTCAACGCCACCGTGCTCGGCGAGAACCATCCGCAGACCCTGCGCGCCGAACACAACCTGGGCATGTGCCTGCGCCGCTCGGGAGACATCGCGGGCGCGGGCGCCCGGCTGCGCAGCGTCCTGGAACGCTCCACCCGGGTCCACGGGGCCACCTTCCCGTGGACCCTGATGGTGGCCTCCGACTACGCCACCTACCTGCGCGAGTACGGGGACATCGACGAGGCCCGGCGGATCTCCGAGGAGGTGGTCCGGGGCTACCAGACCCAGCTGGGCCTGGCCCACCCGTACAGCATCGGCACGGTCGGCAACCTCGGCCTGGTACTGCGGGCCCAGGGCGAACGCGAGGCGGCGCTCAGCCTGTGCGAGCAGGCGCTGGTCGGGATGCGGGGCGCGCTGGGCGACCGGCACCCGTGGACCCTGGGCTGCGCCGTCAACGCGGCCGGCTGCCGGAACATCACCGACCGCTTCGCCGATGCGCTGGACCTGAGCCGGGACACCCTGCGGACCACGGAGCAGGTGCTGGGCGGGGACCACCCGATGACCCTGACCGCCCAGATCGCCCTGGCGGCGGACCTGCGGTCCACGGGCCGGATGGAAGAGGCCCAGAAACACGAGGACGCGGGCCTGAAGTCACTGGCCCGCACCCTCGGCCCCCAACACGTCCACACGGTCTCGGCCCGCCAACGCATGCGCCCGTACTGGGACTTCGAGCCCCAGCCGTAGCGGTCCCCTGCCCGGACCGGGGGTGCCGGGCGAAGCCCGTGCACCCTACGGGGTCCGGGGCGGAGCCCCGGTTACGGGATGGGGGTCCCCCCAGCGAAGCGAGGGGGAGGGCGGGGTGGGGGATGGCCCCGCGCAGCGGATGCCGGAAGGCCCGGCCCCCTCCCAGGGGGCCGGGCCTTCCGTTGGGCCGGGCTGCGCCGGCGTCAGCCGGCTACGCCTCGAAGACCTCGGCGAGCAGCTGCTGCTGCTCCGCCTGGTGGCGCTTCGCGGAGCCGACCGCCGGGGACGAGCCGTGCGGGCGGGAGATCCGGCGCAGGCGCTCGCCCGACGGGATGTCCGCGCCGACCGCCAGGTCCAGGTGGTCGATCAGGTTGAGCGCGATGAACGGCCAGGCACCCTGGTTCGCCGGCTCCTCCTGCGCCCAGATGTACTTCGCCGCGTTCGGGAACTTGGCGATCTCGGCCTGGAGCTCCGCACCCGGCAGCGGGTACAGCCGCTCGATGCGGATGATCGCCGTGTCCGTGATGCCGCGCTTCTCCCGCTCGGCCTCCAGGTCGTAGTAGACCTTGCCCGCGCAGAAGACGACCTTGCGGACCGCGTTCGGGTCCACGGTGGAGTCGCCGATGACCGGACGGAACGCGCCCGTCGTGAACTCCTCCGCCTTCGACGCCGCCGCCTTCAGACGCAGCATCGACTTCGGGGTGAAGACGATCAGCGGCTTGTGGTGCGGGTTGTGGACCTGCCAGCGCAGCAGGTGGAAGTAGTTCGACGGCAGCGTGGGCATGGCCACCGTCATGTTGTTCTGCGCGCAGAGCTGCAGGAACCGCTCCGGGCGGGCCGAGGAGTGGTCCGGGCCCTGGCCCTCGTAGCCGTGCGGCAGCAGCAGGGTGACGCCGGAGGTCTGGCCCCACTTCTGCTCGGCCGAGGAGATGAACTCGTCGACGACGGTCTGCGCGCCGTTGACGAAGTCACCGAACTGCGCCTCCCACAGCACCAGCGCGTCCGGGCGGGCCAGCGAGTAGCCGTACTCGAAGCCCATGGCCGCGTACTCGGAGAGCAGCGAGTCGTAGACGTTGAACCGGGCCTGGTCGTCCGACAGGTACAGCAGCGGGGTGTAGTCCTCGCCGTCCACCCGGTCGATGAGGACCGCGTGGCGCTGGCCGAACGTACCGCGGCGGGAGTCCTGGCCGGACAGCCGGACCGGGGTGCCCTCCATCAGCAGGGAGCCGAAGGCGAGGGTCTCGCCCATGCCCCAGTCGATGGTGCCCTCGTCGATCATCGCCGCGCGGCGCTGCAGCTGCGGCAGCAGACGCGGGTGGACGGTGACACCGTCCGGGATGTTGACCTGGGACTCGGCGATCCGCTTGACGACGTCCTGGGAGACCGCGGTGTTCACGGCGACCGGGAACTCGCCCTGCTCGGCCGGGACGGGCGCGCCCACGGCCGGCTGCGCGGCGGCCTCGCGGACCTCCGCGAAGACCTTCTCCAGCTGGCCCTGGAAGTCCTGGAGCGCCTGCTCGGCCTCTTCCAGGGTGATGTCACCGCGACCGATGAGGGACTCGGTGTACAGCTTGCGCACCGAGCGCTTCTTGTCGATCAGGTCGTACATCAGCGGCTGCGTGAACGCCGGGTTGTCCGACTCGTTGTGGCCGCGGCGGCGGTAGCAGATGAGGTCGATGACCACGTCCTTGTTGAACGCCTGGCGGAACTCGAAGGCGAGCCGCGCGACGCGGACCACGGCCTCCGGGTCGTCGCCGTTCACGTGGAAGATCGGCGCCTCGATCATGCGGGCCACGTCGGTCGCGTACATCGAGGAACGCGAGGACTCCGGGGCGGCGGTGAAGCCGACCTGGTTGTTGATGACCACGTGCACGGTGCCACCGGTGCGGTAGCCGCGCAGCTGCGACATGTTCAGGGTCTCGGCGACCACGCCCTGGCCGGCGAAGGCCGCGTCACCGTGCAGCGCGAGCGGCAGCACCGTGAAGTCCGTGCCGCCCTTGTTGATGACGTCCTGCTTGGCGCGGGCGACACCCTCCAGGACCGGGTCCACGGCCTCCAGGTGGGAGGGGTTGGCGACCAGCGAGACCTTGATCTGCTCGCCGTCCAGGCCGGTGAAGGTGCCCTCGGCGCCCAGGTGGTACTTCACGTCGCCGGAGCCGTGCATCGACTTCGGGTCGAGGTTGCCCTCGAACTCGCGGAAGATCTGCGCGTACGACTTGCCGACGATGTTCGCCAGGACGTTCAGCCGGCCGCGGTGGGCCATGCCGATGACGACCTCTTCGAGGCGGGCCTCGGCGGCGGAGTCGATGACCGCGTCGAGCAGCGGGATGACGGACTCGCCGCCCTCCAGCGAGAAGCGCTTCTGGCCGACGTACTTCGTCTGCAGGAAGGTCTCGAAGGCTTCCGCGGCGTTCAGGCGGCGCAGGATCCGCAGCTGCTCCTCGCGCTCCGGCTTGGAGTGCGGGCGCTCGATGCGGTCCTGGATCCACTTGCGCTGCTTGGGGTCCTGGATGTGCATGAACTCGACGCCGGTGGTGCGGCAGTACGAGTCGCGCAGCACGCCGAGGATGTCGCGCAGCTTCATCATCGACTTGCCGGAGAAGCCGCCGACCGCGAACTCGCGCTCCAGGTCCCACAGGGTGAGGCCGTGCTCGGTGATGTCGAGGTCGGGGTGCTTGCGCTGCTTGTACTCCAGCGGGTCGGTGTCGGCCATGACATGGCCGCGGACCCGGTAGGAGTGGATCAGCTCGAAGACGCGGGCGGCCTTGGTGACGTCGTCGTCGTGGCTGGCGTCGATGTCCCGGAGCCAGCGGACCGGCTCGTACGGGATGCGCAGCGACTCGAAGACCTCGTCGTAGAACTTGTCCTCGCCGAGGAGGAGGTTCGCGACGATCCGCAGGAACTCGCCGGAGGCGGCACCCTGGATGACCCGGTGGTCGTAGGTCGAGGTCAGGGTCATGACCTTGGAGATGCCCAGCTTGTTCAGGGTGTCCTGGGAGGTGCCCTGGAACTCGGCGGGGTAGTCCATGGAGCCGACGCCCATGATGACCGACTGTCCGGGCATCAGGCGGGGCACGGAGTGGACGGTGCCGAGGCCGCCGGGGTTGGTGAGGGAGACCGTCACGCCGGTGAAGTCGTCCATCGTCAGCTTGCCGACCCG
Organism: Streptomyces sp. NPDC002054; assembly: GCF_040296685.1. Classification (NCBI taxonomy): domain Bacteria; kingdom Bacillati; phylum Actinomycetota; class Actinomycetes; order Kitasatosporales; family Streptomycetaceae; genus Streptomyces; species Streptomyces sp. NPDC002054. Next base: position 210,501 of record NZ_JBEOXT010000006.1, on the reverse strand, counting down.
GGCGCGGCGGACGATGTCCTCGTAGGCCTGCCAGAACTCGAAGAAGTTGAGGGTCTCGGCCTTCTTGATGCCGGCGACGACGAGCTGGCGGTCGCCGTTGGCCTTCACCAGGTCGATGGCGAGGCCGAAGTTCACGTGCTCCGGCTTGACCAGGGTCGGCTTGCCGTCCTTCTCGGCGAAGGAGTAGTTCATCGACGGCATGGCCTTGATGGCCTGCACCATCGCGTAGCCGATGAGGTGGGTGAAGGAGATCTTCCCGCCCCGGGCGCGCTTCAGGTGGTTGTTGATGACGATGCGGTTGTCGAACAGCAGCTTCACCGGGACGGCACGGACGGACGTGGCCGTCGGCACCTCCAGGGAGGCGTTCATGTTCTTCGCCACGGCGGCGGCCGGGCCGCGGAGCGTCACCAGCTCGGGGCCGCTGGGGGCCTCGGTGGCAGGCGCGGCAGCGGCCTTGGGGGCGGCGGCGGCAGGAGCGGGGACCTGGGCGACCGGGGCCGGTGCGGCGGCCGGGGTCGGGGAGGTGACAGTCACAGCAGGGGCACCAGAGGGGGTGGCAGGAGCAGGGGCAGGAGCTGACACAGGCGTGGGCGCGGCGGTCGGCGCGGGCGCGGCGCCGGCCGCCCCCGTGGCGGCTGCGTCGGTGACCTGCGGGGCCGGGGCGGGAGCCGGGGTCGCGGCGACGGAGGTGACGGCGGTGGCGGCGGCCTGTGCGGAGGCGCCGTCCGTCGTCGTCGTGGACTGCTCCGCCTTCACCGGGGCGGCAGCGCCCCCCGGCTTGTAGTCGGCGAAGAAGTCCCACCAGGCCCGGTCGACCGAATTCGGGTCCTGGAGGTACTGCTGATAGATCTCGTCGACGAGCCACTCATTGGCACCGAAGCGGCCTGAGGCAGGGGTCTTCCCGCCCTCTGCTGCTTCGGTTGTGGTGCTCGAGTTACTGGGGGACTGTGGCGACACGGCGGCAACCGCCCTCTTCCGCTTCACAAGGTATGGACAGCGGGAATAAAGGCTACGCCTCCCTGGCGGTCAGATGCAGACCGGGCGGGAGATCCGTCGTGCAGGTCACATCGAACGGCGGGTTTCACCGGGTGGAATGGCGGGAAACAAGCGTGGTTCGGGTAGGGCTGACCGTGGTTGCGGCCCCCTGGCTTCGCACCCCTGATGGACCCCGGGCACATGTGGCCGAGATCATCTCCTTCCCGTCTCGAACCCTACGTCAACCTGCGGCCTTCGAGCTGCCCGGAAGGGTGACGAGGATCCGGCAGCCCCGGGAGGATTCGGCCACTCCGATGTGCCCGCCGTGCAGGCCGACCGCCCAGCGGGCGATCGCCAGGCCCAGACCGGTGCCCCCGTCGCCGCCCCGGGCACTGCCCCGGTTGAACCGCTCGAAGACCCGGTGGCGCTCCTTCTCCGGGATGCCGGGGCCCTCGTCCAGGACTTCCAGGGTCAGGCTCCCGGGCGCGTCGCCGCGCCGGGCGCGCACGGTGACCCGGCCGTGCTGGGGGCTGTGCTTGACCGCGTTGTCGATCAGGTTGGCCACCACCTGGTGCAGGCGCTCCGCGTCCGCGTGCGCCGTCAGGTCGGGCGGGAACACGTCCAGGTGCAGGTGGACGTCCTTGCGGGTGTGGTTGCCGGAGCCGGAGGTCAGCGAGCCGCGCTGCCCCGCGGCCAGCCCGGCCTCCTTCAGCACGCCCGACAGGTACGGCCACACCTCGAAGCGGCGCGCCTTCAGCGGGACCACCCCGTTGTCCACCCGGGACAGGTCCAGCAGGGTCTCCACCAGCCGGCCCAGCCGCTCGGTCTGCTTCAGCGCCGTCCGCATGGTCTCCGGATCGGCGGCCGAAACCCCGTCCACCACGTTCTCCAGCACCGCCCGCAGGGCCGCGATCGGGGTGCGGAGCTCGTGCGAGACATTGGCGACCAGTTCCCGGCGGTGCGCGTCCACCGCCTCCAGGTCGTCCGCCATCACATTGATGGTCGCGGCCAGGTCGCCGAGCTCGTCCCGGCGCTCGGCGCCGTGCACCCGGCGGGTGTAGTCCCCCTGGGAGATCGCCCGGGCCACGGTGGTCATCTTGTCCAGCGGCGCGGTCAGGCTGTGCGCCACGAACTGGGTGATCAGCATCGAGGCGATCACCGAGAAGACCGTGATGAACCGGACCTCGGTCTTGGTCCGCAGGGCCACCATGAGCAGCCCGGTGGTGATGAAGACCGAGACGACGACCAGGGTGCCGAGCTTGGTCTTGATCGAGAACGGCGAGAAGGGGCGCAGCCCCTGCCCGGGTGTCCGGCGCACGCTGCGGCCACTGCGCGCCCCACGCGCGCCGCGCGCCCCGTGGGTGCCTCGGGCGCCGTGCCCGTCCCGGGTGCCGTGCATGCCCCGGGCACCGCGCGTGTCCCGGGTGCCCCCGGCGGAGCTCATGCCCCCGCCGGGGTCTCCAGGGCGTACCCGACGCCGTGGACCGTACGGATCCGCTCGGCGCCGATCTTGCGGCGCAACGCCTTGATGTGGCTGTCGACCGTACGGGTCCCGGAGGCGTCGGCCCAGTCCCACACCTCGGCGAGCAGCTGCTCCCGGGAGAGCACCGCGCGCGGGGTGCCGGCCAGGCAGACCAGCAGGTCGAACTCGGTGGGGGTGAGGTGCACGTCCTCGGCGTGCACCCGGACCCGCCGCTGGGCGTGGTCGATCTCCAGGTCGCCCAGCCGCAGGGTGGAGCCGCGCGGGGCGGTGGCGGCGATGGTGGCCCGCTCGACCCGGCGCAGCAGCACGTGCACCCGCGCCGCCAGCTCGCGCATGGAGAACGGCTTGGTCATGTAGTCGTCCGCGCCGACGCCGAGGCCGACCAGCATGTCGGTCTCGTCGTCACGGGCGGTGAGCATCAGGACCGGCACCGGACGGTGCGCCTGGACCCGGCGGCAGACCTCCAGGCCGTCGAAGCCGGGCAGCATCACGTCCAGCACCAGCAGCTCGGGCTGCCAGCTCTCGGCGGCGGCCACGGCGGCCGGGCCGTCGCCGGCCGTCTGTACCTGGAAGCCCTCGGCGCGCAGCCGGGCCGCGATCGCCTCGGCGATGGTCTGGTCGTCCTCGACGACGAGCACGCGGCGCTGGGCGCCGGGGGTCGCCGCGGCGCCGCTCTGGGTGGTGTGTGTTTGTTCCGTCATCCCGCCCTCGTCCCCGCCCGAACCCGGTGGTCCGCGTAATGGGGTGCAGCGTAGAGGAGCCACCGGCCTGCGGCCATGTGGGGGTTACAGGGGGTTCCGGCCCAGATGGACCACGTCCGGGACACCTCGGGCAACGGGCACCTCTTCCGTCCGTACCGAGCTGAATCCGGCATTCCGCATTGCTTTTTCGAACGCGGCGGACGGTTGTGCGGACCAGACGGCGAGGACCCCTCCGGGGGTCAACCGGGCCCGGCAGGCGGCGAGTCCGGCGGGGGAGTAGAGGTTCTGGTTGTCCTCGGTGACGGTCCAGTCGGGGCCGTTGTCGATGTCCAGACAGAGGGCGTCGTATCGGTCGGGTGACGCGTGCAAGTGAGTCACCAGATCGGTGTGCAGGATCGTTACCCGGGAGTCGGCGAGGGCGGCCTCGGTGACCGCGCGGAGGGGTCCGGACCGGTGCCAGTCGATGATCGCCTGCTCACGTTCGGCAACCACGATCCGGCCCCAGTGGGCCTGGGCGGCGGCGTGGACCAGCGAGAAGCCGACCCCGAGACCGCCGATGAGCACGGAGGCGTTGACCGGGGGCGGATCGAGGGCCAGCCAGGCGGCGTCCACGAGCAGCCGCTCCGAGCGGCCGTCGGAGGTGTCCATCAGGAAGCAGCCGTTGGCGATGATCTCGTAGACCGGAACCGCCGCGTCCCGGCGGCGCAGGACGACCTCGCCATGGGGGCCGTGGCGGCGGTCGAGGGTAACGGGGGCTGTCATACGGGGCACAACGAGGGCCCTGGGGGCGGTGTTCCGATGCGGCGGACTATGTCAGGTCGCGCCGGGCTCCGGCGGGTCAGAACGCGGGGAGCTCGTCCAGCACCCGGGACAGGCCGGGCGGGACCGAGCCGTCGGTGGTGGCGACCTCGTACCCGCCGTGCACGAAGGCGTACACGAACCCGTCGAACACGGGCCCGTCCCCCATGGCGATGCGCGGCAGGCGCGGGAATCCGGCCTCGGCGAGGGCGGTACGCAGCCGGGCCAGCCGGTCGGCGGCCAGCCTCCCGCTGCCGATCTCGCGGGCGGCCCCGTCCAGCCGGGTCCACGAGCCGTCTCCCTGCACACGTACGCTGCTCTGCCGGCCGGCCAGCCCGCCGCTGCGGGTGACGGTGACCAGCCGCTCGTCGGCGCGGGTGGGCGGCAGGACCGTTTCGGCGGGTGAGGCGGCCGGCGAGGAGGCGGAACCGGCGGGACCGGCGGGACCCTCGAAGGTGCAGCCCCCGAGCACGGCGGCCCAGACCAGCACCCCGCCCGCCGCGCGAACGGCCCTCACGCACCCACCCCCCCCCGTAAGGTCTGCTCTCCGTCGACCCATGAGTATGGAGTCCCCGCTCCCGCACGGAAAGCACCCGGAGGCAGTCATCGGCCGCATCGCACCGTGGCGCGTGCTGCTCCCGCCCGTGGTCCTCGCTCTCCTGCTCGGGCTGTGGGGCCTCGACCGGGGCGGCAGCATGTGGCGCGACGAGTCGGTGACCTGGCAGGTCGCCCACAGGCCGGCCGGCGACCTGGTGGAGCTGCTGGGCCGGGTCGACGCCGTGCACGGCCTCTACTACCTGCTGATGCACGCGGTGTTCGCCGGCTGGGAGAGCGGCGGGCTGTGGGCGCTGCGGCTGCCGTCGGTGGCCGCCACCGCCCTCGCCGCGGCCGGGGTCGCGGCGGTCGGCCACCGGCTGGCGTGCATGAGGGCCGCCGAGCCTGCCGCTGACCGGGGCGCCGCGCGGGCCGGCCTGTGCGCCGGGCTGCTGTACGCCCTGCTGCCGCCGGTCCAGATGTACGCGCAGGAGGGCCGCTCGTACGCGCTGGTGGCCGCCGCCGTGGTCTGGGCGACGTACCTGCTGCTGCGCGAGCGCTGGGTGCCGTACACGGTGCTGCTCGTCCTCGCCTGCTGGCTGCACGAGTTCGCCGTGCTGGCGCTGCTCGCGCACGCCGTCCCCGGATGGCGGGCGCGCGGCTGGCGGCGCAGCGCCGCGGTGGTGGTCCTCCTGCTGCTGCCGCTCGCCGTGCTCAGCGCGGGCCAGGCGGCGCAGCAGCTCGGCTGGCTGGGCCGGCCGAAGGGGGCGGACTGGGCGGCGTACGCCGTGGTCGCGGCGGTCTCGCTGCTGCTCGCCCGGGGGGCGGACCGGGAGCTGGTCCGGGTCGCGCTGCCGCTCGCGCTGCTGCCGGCCGGGCTGCTGATGACGGTCTCGCTGGTCAACCCCTGGTACGTCGACCGGTACGTGCTCTATTCGCTGGCCGGCCTGGCGCTGCTGGCGGGCGCGGCCCGGCCGCGGGTGCTGTTGCCGCTGGCCGCGGTGCTGGTGGCTGTGGCCGTGCCGTGGTCGCTGTGGCTGCGTACGCCGGAGAGCCGCAAGGACGATGTGCTGGCCGTCGCCGACGCGGTACGGGCCACTGCCCGGCCGGGGGACGCGGTGCTGTTCCAGCCGGCCCGGCGGCGCGAGTGGCTGCTGTCCTCCCCCGAGGTGTACGGGAGCCTGCACGACCTGGCCCTGGCCCGCACCCCGACGGCTTCGCGCACCCTCCAGGGCACCGAGCTCCCGTCGCAGGAGATCCGCGCCCGACTCTTCGACGCGCCCCGGGTGCTGGTCCTACTGGACCCGGCGGACCAGCCGCGCGACCCATACCCGCGCGAGGTCGTCAAACGACAGACCCTGGTCAGCCAGTTCGACCTGTGTTCGATCCGCGAGATCCGCGGCGCCAGGGTCGCGCTCTACGCCAGGCCGGGCGAATGCCCGAACTGACGGACCGGAACCCTCCGGGGCAGGATGCCCCTGGCGGCCTGGCGGCCTGGCGGCCTGGCGGCCTGGCGGCCTGGCGGCCTGGCGGCCTGGCGGCCTGGCGGCCTGCGGCCCAACGGCCCAAGGGCCTGCGGCCTGGCGGCCTGCGGCCCAACGGCCCAAGGGCCTGCGGCCTGGCGGCCTGCGGCCCAACGGCCTGGCGGCCCTGTGGCTCGGCCCTGGCGCCCCGGCAGGCATGGCGGCTATCGGGTCTGCCGGCCCTGTTGGCCCGATGGGCCGGCGGCCCACGGCCGGGTGGCCTGGCGGGGTGGCCAGGCCACCCGATGGACCTGCGGCCAACTGCTGCACTACCGATCCCCTGCCCCTCCTGGAGGCCCTGCATGACCGACCGTCAGCCCACGATCCGCACCGGGCCCGCGGCGCCCGCCGGGCCTGAGCCCCACACGGGGTCTGCGGCTCACACCGACCCTGCCGCGCCGCAGGCCCGCATTGCGTCCGCCGGGCCCGCAGCCCGTGCCGACCACACCAGCCCCGCCGGGGAGCCGCTGTCCACGCCCCTGGTCGGTGTCGACTGGTTGGCGGGGCGGATTGGGGAGCCCGGGGTGGTGGTCTTTGATGCTTCGGTCGGGGGCCATCGGGGCGGGACGGTGCGGATACCTGGGGCGCGGGCCTTTGATCTCGACGGGGAGCTGTCCGACCACAGTGCTCCGGTGCCGCACGCCATGCCGGGGGCGGCGGCGTTCAGCGAAGCGCTGCGCGCCCTCGGTGTCGACGACACCAGCACGGTCGTCGTCTACGACGCCGCCAGCATCTACTCCAGTGCCCGCGCCTGGTGGATGCTGCGCGCCATGGGCTTCGACCGCGCCGCGGTCCTTGACGGCGGGCTGCCCGCCTGGACGGCCGCCGGCCTCCCGGTGGAGCCGGCCCCGGCGGCGTACGACGGTCCGCGCGGCGGCTTCACCGCCCGGCCGCGGGCCGGGCTGCTGGTCGACAGCGTCGAGGTGCTCGCCGCCCTCGCCGACCCGGCCGCCGCCGTCTTTGACGCCCGTACCCGCGAACGGTTCGCGGGGACCGCCCCCGAACCCCGCCCGGGCCTGCGGCCCGGCCACATGCCGGGCGCCCTCAGCCTCCCCTTCACCGAGGTACGGACCGCGGACGGCCTGATGCGCCCGGCCGCCGAGCTCCGCACCGCCTTCGACGCCCTGGCCCCCGCCGCGGAGAAGCTCTACTTCAGCTGCGGCTCCGGCGTGACCGCCTGCGTCCTCGCCCTCGCCGCCGACCTGGCCGGCTACCCCGACCTGGCGGTCTACGACGGCTCCTGGAGCGACTGGGGCCGCCCCTCCGCCCTCCCGGTGAGCCAAGGAGCTCAGGGAGCGGCAGGGACCAGTCCGTCGGCGACCAGGCCGGCCAGCACCGCCTGACCCAGCGCCTGCACGGCGGACAGCGGGCGCACCATCACGGTGAACTCCTTGACCCGGCCCTCCTCGTCGAACTGGAGCAGGTCGATGCCGTGGATCTGCCGGCCGTCCACCGTGGCACGGAACGGCAGGATCGCCGACGGAGCCTCCTTGCCGTCGACAGCCGTCTCGGCCGTGCCCTCGAAGTGCCCGACGTACCGCAGGTCCTCGAAGATCCGCAGCAGCACGCCGAAGAGCCCCAGGACCATGGGCCGGCCCTCGAAAGGGCTGAACTTCACCGGGCTGTACAGCCGGATGTCCTCGGTGAACAGGTCCTCCAGCGCGGCGTGATCGCGCTGCTCCACGGCTGCGCGGAAGCGTGCGGCAGTGTCCATGACCAACCCTCCCCATCCCTCATACTCAAGAATCTGACTAGTCAGTTTCTTGAGTATGGTGCAGGGAGGGACGAAGAAAGGGAAGGGGCGGTTTCATGGCTCTGCGGCATGCCGTGCTGGCGGCGCTGCTGGACGGCGAGTACAGCGGGTACCAGCTGGCGAAGGGCTTCGACATCGGCGTGGCGAACTTCTGGCACGCACTGCCCCAGCAGCTCTACGCCGAGCTGGCCAAGCTGGAGCGGGACGGGCTGGTCGCGGGCCGCGAAGTGGTCCAGGAGACCCGGCCCAACAAGCGGCTGTTCCGGGTCACCGAGGCCGGCCGGGCCGAACTGGAGGCCTTCGCCGCGGCCCCCTCCAAGCCCTCGTTCATCCGCGACGACCTGCTCGTCAAGGTCCAGTCCGCCGACCGCGTCGGCACCGCCGCGGTGATCGAACAGCTGGAGGAGCGGGCCGCCGCGGCCGAGGCCAAGACCGAACTGCTCGGCGCGCTGCTGCGGCAGCTGCGCGGGGACCTGGACGAGGAGGAGTTCCTGCGCCGGGGCGAGCGGATCGGGGGCTACCTGACCTGCCTGCGCGGCCTGGCCTTCGAGCGGGAGAACCGGGACTGGTGCCGGATGGCCGCGGGCGTCCTGAGGGATCGGCAGGCCGCCGCCCGTACCGAACCGTCGCCGTAGCCGACGTAAGCCGACGTGTTCGCCGGAGGCGAACGGGAGTTGGAGGGGATCGGGGAACATTGGTGGGCGCAGATGCATTGAGTCGGCAGAGCTCAACTTCACTGCCGGAGGGAAGATCATGGCTTCGACGTCCGTATCGCTCACCCTGCCCGTGCTGCCGCTCGACGACGAGGTCGTGCTGCCCGGAATGGTGGTTCCGCTCGACCTGACCGACGCCGAGGTGCGCGGGGCCGTCGAGGCCGCGCAGGCGGCGGCCGGGAGCGGCAGCGGGAAGCCCCGGGTGCTGCTTGTGCCGCGGGTTGACGGCACGTACGCCGGGACGGGTGTGCTGGGGACCGTCGAGCAGGTGGGGCGGCTGTCCGACGGGGACCCGGGCGCGCTGATCCGCGGGCTCGGCCGGGTCCGGATCGGCGCCGGGACCACCGGGCCCGGGGCCGCCCTGTGGGTGGAGGGCGAGGTGGTGCAGGAGCACACCCCCGAGCCGCTGCCCGGAGCCGTCACCGAACTGATCAAGGAGTACAAGGCCCTCGCCACCAGCTGGCTGAGGAAACGCGGGGCCTGGCAGGTCGTCGACCGGGTGCAGCAGATCGAAGGGGTGTCGGCGCTCGCCGACAACTCGGGCTACTCGCCGTTCCTGACGGTGGCCCAGAAGGTCGAACTGCTCGAGACCGCCGACCCGGTCGCCCGCCTGAAGCTCGCCGTGACCTGGCTCAGCGACCACCTGGCCGAGCAGGACGTCGCCGAGTCCATCGCCAAGGACGTCCAGGAGGGCGTGGACAAGCAGCAGCGCGAGTTCCTGCTGCGGCGTCAGCTGGAAGCGGTCCGCAAGGAGCTGCGCGAGCTGAACGGGGACGGGGAGGGCGAGGCGGCCGACGACTACCGCAGCCGGGTCGAGGCCGCCGACCTGCCGGAGAAGGTGCGGGAGGCCGCGCTGAAGGAGGTCGAGAAGCTGGAGCGGTCCAGCGACCAGTCCCCGGAGGGCTCCTGGATCCGGACCTGGCTGGACACCGTCCTGGAGCTGCCCTGGAACGAGCGCACCGAGGACGCGTACGACATCCGCGGGGCCCGGGAGATCCTGGACGCCGAGCACGCCGGGCTCGGCGATGTGAAGGACCGGATCACCGAGTACCTGGCCGTCCGCAAGCGGCGCGGCGAGCGCGGGCTCGGCGTGGTCGGCGGGCGGCGCGGCGGGGCCGTGCTGGCCCTGGTCGGCCCGCCCGGGGTCGGAAAAACCAGCCTCGGAGAATCGGTCGCCCACGCGATGGGGCGGAAGTTCGTCCGCGTCGCGCTCGGCGGCGTCCGCGACGAGGCGGAGATCCGCGGCCACCGGCGTACGTACGTGGGCGCGCTGCCCGGCCGGATCGTACGGGCCATCAAGGAAGCCGGGTCCATGAACCCGGTGGTGCTCCTCGACGAGATCGACAAGGTGGGCTCCGACTTCCGCGGCGACCCGGCCGCCGCCCTGCTGGAGGTCCTCGACCCGGCACAGAACCACACCTTCCGGGACCACTACCTGGAGGTGGAACTGGACCTGAGCGACGTGGTCTTCCTGGCCACCGCCAATGTGCTGGAGGCCATCCCGGAGGCGCTCGCCGACCGGATGGACCTGGTCCGGCTCGACGGGTACACCGAGGACGAGAAGGTGGTCATCGCCCGTGACCACTTGCTGCCGCGACAGCTGGAGCGGGCCGGGCTCGGCGCTGACGAGGTGATCCTGGAGGAGCCGGCCCTGCGCAGGCTGGCCGGCGAGTACACCCGCGAGGCGGGTGTCCGGACCCTGGAGCGGTCCATCGCCCGGTTGCTGCGCAAGGTGGCCTCCCAGCACGAGCTGGGGGAGCGGGAGCTGCCGTTCACCATCACCGAGCAGGACCTGCGCGCGCTGATCGGGCGACCGCACCACGTACCGGAGTCCGCACAGGACCCGGCCGAGCGGCGGACCGCCGTCCCCGGCGTGGCCACCGGCCTCGCCGTCACCGGGGCGGGCGGGGACGTGCTCTTCGTCGAGGCCTCGCTCGCAGACCCGGAGACCGGTGCGGCCGGACTGACCCTGACCGGCCAGCTCGGCGAGGTGATGAAGGAGTCCGCGCAGATCGCGCTCAGCTTCCTGCGCTCACACGGCGCGGAGCTGGAACTTCCGGTCACCGGGCTGAAGGAGCGGGGAGTGCACATCCACTTCCCGGCGGGCGCGGTGCCCAAGGACGGCCCGAGCGCGGGCATCACCATGACCACGGCGCTCGCCTCCCTGCTGTCGGGGCGCCAGGTCCGCACCGATGTGGCCATGACCGGCGAGGTCTCGCTGACCGGCCGGGTGCTGCCGATCGGCGGGGTCAAGCAGAAGCTGCTGGCCGCGCACCGGGCCGGGATCAGCACCGTGATCATCCCGAAGCGGAACGAGGCCGATCTGGACGATGTGCCGGCCGAGGTGCTGGAGCGGCTGGAGGTGCACCCGGTCACGGACGTACGCCAGGTCCTGGAGCTGGCCCTGCAGGAGGCGGAGCTCGCGGTCACCACGGCGGCCTGACCCCCCGGGCCGGGGTGCTGGGAAATACTGGGTTCCCACACACCCACGATGGGAGCGGAACGTGCACGGGAGCGAAGACCAGGAGTTCCTCGCGCTGGAGCGGGAGCTGTCCGTCTTCCTCCGGCGCGCCCGGGCCTCCTCCGGTGAGATGGCCCGCGAACTCCACCCCGAGCTGGAACCCGCCGCGTACGGGCTGCTCGTACGCCTGGAGGACGCCGGCCGGCAGCGGGCCACCGATCTCGCGGCCTACTTCGGGGTCGGCAAGGCGACCATGAGCCGCCAGCTGCGGGCCCTGGAGGACCTCGGCCTGGTGGCCCGCGAGCAGGACCCGGCGGACGGCCGGGCCTTCCAGGTCGGCCTCACCCCGGAGGGCCGGGAGCGGTTCCTGAAGGTCCGCGACGCCCGGCGGGTCCGTTACATGCGCAAGCTCGGCGACTGGGACCGTGGCGAGGTGGCGGAACTGGCGCGGCTGCTCCACCAGTTGAACCAGGGGACGGACTAGCCGTTCCTCAGGCCGCCACGGCGGTACGGATCCCCAGGCCGATCAGCACCACCGCGGTGACCCGGCTCAGCGCGGCCCGGAACCCGGGCCGCCGCAGGACCCCCGACGCCCGGCGGACCAGTACCGTCCAGCCGAGCAGCCAGAGGGCGATCAGCAGGGCATGGGCGGTGGCCAGCACCAGGACCTGGGCGGGGAGGGGCCGGCCGGGCTCGATGAACTGCGGTACCAGGGTCAGGTAGACGGATGCGGCCTTCGGGTTCAGGACATTGGCGAGCAGCGCCTGCAGGAAGCCGGACCCGCCCCCGCCCCGGCCCCGGCCGGGCGCCCCGGGTGAGGTCCCGGCGCGGCGGGCCGCGTACCAGGTCCACAGGCCGAGGCCGATGAGCCAGCAGGCCCCGGCGATCCGGACGGCGGTGAAGGCCCGGGCGGAGTGCATGACCAGGGCCGACAGCCCGGCCACGGCCAGCGCGGCGTGCACGTACAGGCCGGTGACGGTGCCGAGGACCACTGGCCAGGCCTGCCGCCGGCCGCCCTCCCCGACCCGCTGCACCAGCAGGGCCAGACTGGCCCCCGGGGTCGCGATCAGCGGGAACACCGCCGCCAGGAACCCGGCCACGGCGTACGGATGGACGTACGGGTGGACGGACACGGCGTCACGGCACCACGCGGAAGTGGGTGGTCAGCCGCCGGTCCTCGCCCAGCAGGTGGAAGGCCAGCCCGGGCGGCTGGTCCCGGTCGGCCGATGCCTCGCCCTCCCAGGGCAGCCGCAGGGTCCAGGTCACCGCGGGCCCGACGATCAGCGGGCGCCCGGCGAAGGACGAGGCGGCGGCGGTGTGGGCGTGGCCGGTGAGGACGGCGGCCACCCGGGGGTGCGCGTCGAGCAGCGCGGCCAGCCGCTCCGGCTCCTCCAGCCGGGAGGAGTCGGGCAGCGGGTGGTGCACCTCCACCGGCGGCTGGTGGAAGGCGAGCAGGGCCGGGACGCCGTCCGGGAGCCCCGCGAGCGTCCCGTCGATCCACTGCGCGGTCTCCGCGTCGATCCGGCCGTGGTCGTGGCCGGGGACCGTGGTGTCGCACATCAGGACGGCGGTGCCGCCGATGTGGTGGACCCGGTTGACCGGCCCCTCGGCGGGTGCCTCCCCGAGCAGGGCCTTGCGGTAGGCGGGCCGGGCGTCGTGGTTGCCGGGGCAGGTCAGGACCGGGAACGGGAGGTCGAGCAGCCGGGCGGCCTCCTCGTACTCGGCCTCGGTGCCGTGGTCGGCGATGTCCCCGGTGACCAGCAGGGCGTCGACCGGCCGGGGCAGGGTCCGCAGGTGGTCCAGGACGCGGGTGGCGCGGTCGGTGGCCCGCGGGGTGCCATCCAGATGTAGATCGCTGATCTGGGCCAGCAGCAGAGTCATTCCAGTCCCCCTAATGGAAATTCTTCATTTACCGTTAGTTGCGCTGACCCTAGGGTGTACAGAGGGAAGCGGGCAAGGGCATGGAGAGCGGGGGACGACTGTGGAGCGCTGGCTGGCTCTGGAGCTGGCGAGCACCATCCGGCACGACGGGGCGGGTGGTGTCGCGGACGACCTGGCGACGGTCGAGGGCCTGGCGGACTGGCTGGGCGAGCAGTCGGGCCGGCTCCCCGGCGGACTGCCAGCCGGGCTGCCCATCGACGAGCGGCTGCGGCAGGAGGTCACCGGTCTGCGGCGGGCGGTACGGGCGCTGTTCGCCCGCGCGGTCAGCCCGGCGCCGCCGAGCGCGGCGGACGCGGGCCGGCTGATGCCGGCGGCGGAGGCGGTGGCCGCACTCAACGCGGCGGCGGCGCTGGAACCCGTCGTTCCGCAGCTGTCCTGGCCGCCCGGCGAACCCCCGACCGCAGCCCTGCTCCCGGCCGCCGACGCGGGGGCCGAGCCGGAGCCGGAGCCCGGGCCCGAGTCCGCGCCCGAGCGGGAGCCGGAGCCCGAGCCCGACCCCGGGTCTGGGGCGCGGGCCGGGCTGCTCGCCGCGCTGGCCCGGGCCGCGATCGAGTTCCTGGCGGGGCCGCAGCGCGAACAACTCCGCTCCTGCTCGGCGCCGCGCTGCGTGCGGTACTTCCTGCGGAGCCACGGCCGCCAGGCCTGGTGCAAGCCGTCCTGCGGCAACCGCGCCCGAGTCGCCCGCCACGCCGAACGCCGCCGCACGACGGACCCGGACAGCCGCTAGAGCCGGAGCCAGGGCCGGAGCCGGAGCCGGAGCCGGAGCCGGAGCTAGAGCTCCGCGTAGGCCGCCGAGGCGTCGTCGTGGCGCTTCCCGCGGGCCGGTGGCGTGGCCGGGGCGGACTCCAGGGTGCGGACCCGGGTGATCAGGCCCTCCGCGCCCTCCTTCCGCAGGACCGCCATGCAGTCGGCCCAGTCGCCCTCCCCGAAGGTCTCCGTCCAGCGGCCGGCGCCGTCGGTCAGCGCGGCCAGCGCCCGGACCCGCTCGCGCGGGGTGCGGCCGGTCACCGCGCGCCCGGCCGCCGCCGGATCCGCCGCGGCGGTGAAGAAGGCGCCCTCCCGCTCGTACGCATTGCGCAGCGCATCCGTGGCGGCGTGCGAGCGCAGCACCTCGCGCGGGATCCGGTCGAGCCGGTCGTCGCGGACCGCCGTCACCTCCCCCTCCGGCGACTGGAGCAGCAGCACCGAATCGGACAGCACGAGGTGCTCGACGTACGCCTCGCCCCAGCGGGCCATCACCACGGTCGCCTGCGGGGTGCGGATGTGAGAAAGGTCACAGCTGTCCCGGTGTGCCGCGGCGGTGTCGCGGATGGACTCGGCCAGGATCCGGTCCAGGGGCATGTCCCGCCGCGATCCGGACAGTTCGGTCAATCGGCCCCCGAGTCGGGCGGTGAACCAGGGCACCCCGTGCACGCACCCGTCCTCCCCGGCCGGCGGAGTCACCCCGTCCAGGGCGACCAGCACACCACCCCCGCCGCAGGCGGGCACCACGGCGGACAGCCAGTCCTCATTGGGGCGTTCCGGATTACCGGGGGCGGAAGCCAGGTCGATGCGCATGGAGACAGTCTGCCCGAGATGTCCGAAAGCGGTACGGGCAAAGGGGTGGCCGGGGCCGGCCCGCCGACTGGTCCGTACCAAATGTCCAGCGCGAGGCGGGAACCGGCACCCACCGGAAGCGGAAGGTCCGCGTAATCTGCGGGCGGGCATCCTGCCAAAGCCCCCATCGATCTTTCAACCGGCTGTCCACGGAACCCCGCTGACCCGGGGTGACCTCGGGGCGGCCGAGTTGTTCCCCAACTCCTCCGTGATGTTCACTCGTTCGTGTGGCCGGGTGGGCGATGTGCGGCTCTGTCCCCAACACACTGCGATGGTCTGAAGCGGTACGAGGGAGCAGGGGGCGTTTACTTGTTGACCGGCCGTTACCTCGGCCACACGAGTAGACGAGCACGAGCACACGTACAGGATTGCGAGCACCGGTGCAGAAAAAGCGGTCTCGGAAGAACGGCACCGCCACCACCGCCGACGGACCCGCCATCGCAGGCCTCCCCACGGGACGCCGCGTACGCGTGCGCCGCAGGCTGGTCATCAGCGTCGCCGTCGCCGGCCTCGCCGTCCTCGCGGCCGGCTCTCCCGCCGTCCTCTCCGCCACGGCTGAGCTGAACGAATCCCAGCGCCTGGTCACCCGCGCCGACCAGGCCCGGCACACCCTCTCCCTCGCGCACGTCCTCGCCGACGAGCGCGACGCCGTCACCGAGTTCGTCGCCAAGGGCCGGCTCGGCGCCGGCAAGGCGGCGGTGCAGGAGCGGTCCGGGCGGGTCGACCGGCAGACGGCCGAGGTCCAGGCGGTGGCCGACGAGCCGCTCGCCCTCGTCCTCGGCCGGATCGAGGCCGTCCGCGGCGAAGCCGTCACTGGCAAGGGCAGCGCCCTCGCCGCCCACCAGGCGTACTCCGGCCTCATCGCCGAACTCCTCGCGCCGGGCGCCCGGCTGGCGGAACTCACCCCGCCGCGGGCCACCGCCGCACTCGCCACCACCCGGCCGCTGGCCCCCCTCGGCCTCGCCGTGGACCAGGCCTCGGCCACCCGCGGACTGCTGCTCGCCGCGCTGGCCGTCCCCCGCGCCGAGCCTTCGTCTTCCTCGTCCTCTTCCTCCTCCTCTGCTGCGGCAGCCGCGGTCGCCTCCCCCCTGGAGGACGAACTCGCGACCGCCGCGCAGCGGGCCCGGGTACGGGAGCAGGGCGCGCTGGACGACTTCGCGCGGACCGCCCGGCCCGACGTACGCGAAACGCTCGCCGCGACCGTCACCGGCCCCGAGGTGAAGGCCGCCGAGGACTACCTCGGCCGGCTCGCCGACCGGCCCACCCTGTCCCCGGCCGACCGGAAGCTCGGCGGTGAGACGGTCGGAGCCGCCCTGACGGCCCGGATCGACCGCATGCGGTCGGTGGAGTCCTCGCTGGCCGCCGAACGCGCCACGGCCATGGCCGGGCTGCGCGACGACGACGTGACCGCGCTGGAGATGCTGATCGCGCTGCTCGGCGTGCTCTTCCTCATCACGGTCGGTGCCACGACCGCCGTCGCCCGCTCCCTGACCCGGCCGCTGTCCGTGCTGCGGCGCGGTGCCGCCCGGCTGGCGACCGCGGAAGGCTCGGTGGAGCCGGTCCGCTTCACCGGCCGCAACGACGAGTTCGCCGAGGTCGTCCGGTCGCTGAACTCGGTCCGCGAGATGACCGTCTCGCTCCACACCAGGATCGCCGGGCTGGACGCGGACCGGCGCCGGCTGATCGGCCGCAACGAGGCGCTGACCGCCGGCCGCACCGAACTCGAGGACGAACTCGCCGAGCTGCGGGCCGGCCTGGAGGAAAACCGCCGCATCATGTCGACCACCTCGGTCTCGCTGTCGCTGCGGACCCTGGGCCTGGTCGAACGGCAGCTCGCGGTCATCGAGGAGCTGGAGTCCAAGGAGCAGGACCCGGACCGGCTGGCCACCCTGTTCAAGCTGGACCACCTGGCCACGGTCATGCGCCGGCACAACGAGAACCTGCTGGTCCTGGCCGGGCAGGAACACGGGCACGGGCAGGCGGGGCCGGTCCCGCTGGTGGACGTCATGCGGGCGGCGGTCTCGGAGATCGAGCGCTACGAGCGTGTCGACCTCCAGGCGCTGCCCTCGTACACACAGGTCGCCGGCCACGCCGCGGACGACATCTCGCACGTCCTGGCCGAGCTCCTGGAGAACGCGACCACCTACTCGCCGCCGGACGTCAAGGTGAAGGTGTCGGGCTGGCTGCTCGACTCGGGCGCCGCGGTGCTGTCGGTGGTGGACGAGGGCATCGGCATCACCGAGGACCGGCTCGCCCTCCTCAACCAGCGCCTGGCCACGCCGGACGCGTACGAGGCGGAGCCCGAGGCCGAACACGGCCTGGGCCTCGGCCTCTACGTCGCCGGACGGCTGGCCGCGCAGCACGGGGTGGAGGCGGAGCTCCGTACGACCCGCCACGGGGGCACCGAGGCCCTGGTCGTCATTCCGGCCCCGCTCCTCCCGGTGGCCCCGCCGGCCACCCCGGTCCACGCTCTGGGCGTCCCGGGCGCGCCGTCGCTGCGGCTCCCGGGCGTGGTGGCGGAGGCGAACGAGAACACCCTCCCGCCCCGGCTCCGCCCGACCGAGCACGCCTCCGCGGCCGAGCCGCCCGCCGATGTGCGGCTGCCTGCGGCGCGGGCCGAGGAAGCCGCGTACGAGGCCGAGCCCGAGGCCGCCCCGGCAGCCGAGCCCGCCGAGCCTGCGGCTGAGCCCGCCCCGGCCGAGCCCGCGGCAGAGCCCGCCCCGGCCGAGCAGGACGGCGTACCGGCCGGGCTGCTGGTACCGACCCTCGTGGTGGCCGAGCCGGAGGACGTACCGGAGGACTCAGCCGAGGAGGCAGCCGAGCCCGGTCTGCCGCCCGCCGGCCAGGTGTTCACGGTCCCCGCCCCCAGGCCGGAGGCGGTGGCGGACACCCACACCCTCGCCCCCGACGAGGCCCCCGCCGTCACCGACAAGGGCCTGCCCAAGCGGACCCCGCGCGTCGTGGCCGCCGGTCGTCCCGAGCCCGGGACCAAGCCCGGGACCAAGCCCGAGACCGAGCCCAAGCGGGTCGACGCCGAGGAACTGCGGCGCCGGCTCGGCGGGTTCTACCAGGGGGCCCGGGACGGCCGCCGTGTCGTCGCGGCCGAGCTCGCCGAGGGACGCACCGATCAGGGGGACACCGCACAGGAGGCACGCACATGACCGCGCCCAGTACGTACGGACTGAGCACCCAGGCCCGCAACCTGCAGTGGCTGCTGACCGACCTGGTCGAGGAGGTGCCCGGCATCGTCTCCGTCGCCGTGGTGTCCTCCGACGGCCTGCTGCTCCTCTCCTCCGATACGGAACCCCGGGCAGCGGCGGGCGAGCAGCAGGACCGGGCCGAGCCCGCCCCGGCCCCCGCCCCGCCCAAGGGGCCGCGCGGCGCCTCCGCGGACCTCGCCACCATCGTGTCCGGCCTCGGCAGCCTCACCACCGGTGCTGCCGAGCTGATGGAGGGCGGATCCGTCAAGCAGACCATGGTGGCGATGGAGCACGGCTCCGTCTTCGTCATGTCCATCAGCGACGGCTCCCTGCTCGGCGTGCACGCCACCCCCGACTGCGACATGAGCGTCGTCGCCTTCCACATGGCGCTCTTCGTCGGCCGCGCCGGCCACGTCCTCACCCCCGAAGTCCGCAGCGAGCTGCGCCAGTCCCTGGAGAACCTCACGTGACTGCCGCGCCGCCGTCGCGCCTTCCCATACGCGGGGCGGACCGCCGCCCCGCGCGCGTCCGCCCGTACTCGCTCACCGGTGGCCGCACCAGCTTCCCCCAGGTCCTGCTCGTCGAGACCTTCGTCGCCACCCTGGACCCGACCCCGCGCAGCGGCGACCGCATGCCGGAGCTGCCCGCCATCGTCGAGGTCTGCCGCCGTATGCGGACGATCGCCGAGATCGCGGCGCTGCTGCAGCTGCCGCTCGGTGTCGTCCGCGTCCTGGTCAGCGATCTCGCCGACCAGGGAAGGATCCGCGTCTACGGGACCGGACACGGCGCCGGCCGCCCCGACCGCGCACTGCTCGAAAGGGTGCTCAGTGGCCTCCGCCGTCTCTGATATCGCTTCCGACGAGGCCGTCCAGCCCTGGCAGTACGACCGCTCCCGCGCCCCCGTCGCCGTCAAGGTGCTGGTCGCGGGCGGGTTCGGGGTCGGCAAGACCACCTTCGTGTCCTCCGTCTCGGAGATCACCCCGCTGCGCACCGAGGCGGTGATGACCCAGGCCAGCGCCGCCACCGACGACCTGTCCGCCACCCCGGACAAGCACACCACCACCGTCGCCATGGATTTCGGCCGGGTCACCCTCGACGAGGACCTCGTCCTGTACGTCTACGGCACCCCCGGCCAGAAACGTTTCTGGTTCATGTGGGACGACCTGGTCCGCGGAGCCGTCGGCGGCATCGTGATGGCCGACACCCGCCGGCTGCGTGACTGCTTCCCCGCCCTCGACTACTTCGAGAGCTGCGGGCTGCCGTACGCCGTGGCAGTGAACCACTTCGAGGGCTCCGCCTCCTACGAGGAGGAGGACGTGCGCGAGGCGCTCACCGTCCCGCCCCACGTGCCCGTCGTGATCATGGATGCGCGGCGTCGGGACACGGTCGTCGAATCGCTGCTGACGCTCGTGGGCCACGCCCTCGACACCACACCGGAATAGGGACAAGGGACACAGGCACCGTCATGCGCAAGATACTCGTCGTGGGGGCCGGGCAGTCCGGTCTCCAGCTCGCCCTCGGACTCCAGGCCAAGGGGTACGAGGTCACCCTCATGTCCAACCGGACGGCGGACGAGATCCGCACCGGACGGGTCATGTCCACCCAGTGCATGTTCGACACCGCGCTCCAGCACGAGCGGGACCTGGGGATCAACTTCTGGGAGCGGCAGGCCCCGAAGATCGAGGGCCTGGGCGTCTCGGTCGGCGCCCCCGACGGCAGCCGCCCCGTCGACTGGCTGGGCCGCCTCAAGGGCCACGCCCAGTCCGTCGACCAGCGGGTGAAGATGGCCGGCTGGCTGGACACCTTTGCGCAGCGCGGCGGGCAGCTGGTCATCCACGGAGCGTCCGTCTCCGACCTGGACTTCTTCTCCGCCACCCACGACCTGGTGCTGGTTGCGGCCGGCAAGGGCGAGCTGGTGTCCATGTTCGGCCGGGACGCGGCGCGTTCCCCGTACGACACCCCGCAGCGTTCCCTGGCCGTCTCCTATGTGCACGGGCTGGGCCCGCGCCCGGAGCACCCGGACACCGAGGCGGTCCGCTGCAACCTGGTCCCCGGGGTCGGGGAGCTGTTCGTGATGCCGACCCTGACCACCTCCGGCCGCGCCGACATCCTGTTCTGGGAGGGCATCCCGGGCGGCCCGCTGGACGTGTTCACCGGCATCACGGACCCGGCGGAGCACCTTGCGCTGACGCTGGAGCTGATGGAGAAGTTCACCCCGTGGGAGTACGCGCGGGCGACGAAGGCGGAGCTGACGGACGCGGGCGGCACCCTCGCCGGCCGGTACGCGCCGGTGGTCCGCAACCCGATCGGGCGGCTGCCCGGCGGCGGGCTGGTGCTGGGTGTCGCGGACGTGGTCGTGGCCAACGACCCGATCACCGGCCAGGGCTCCAACTCGGCCGCCAAGTGCGCCGCGTCCTATCTGTCCTCGATCCTGATGCACGGGGACAAGCCGTTCGACGAGGCCTGGATGAAGGCCACCTTCGACAAGTACTGGTTCGCCACGGGCAAGCCGGTCACCCAGTGGACCAACGCGATGCTGGGCGTGCCGCCGGAGCACGTGCTGAACCTGATCGGCGCGGCCGGGCAGCTCCAGCCGGTGGCGGACCGGTTCGCCAACGGCTTCGACAACCCGGCCGACTTCGACGGCTACTTCTACGACCCCGAAGACGCGGCGGACTACCTGTCGGAGGTCACGGCGGAGGTGGCGTCCTCCTCGGGCGCCCCCTCGGCGGAGTAACCGGAATCGTCCCCCGCCGAGGCCGCCTCGGGCAGCCGCGGCGGGGTGTAGTCCTCCGCGGCCAGCGGGATGCCGGCCGGGTCCGGGCGGACGGCGCCGAGCAGCGGGTTCGCGGCGATCGGCGACACCTTGACCTTGGCGCCGGGCCGGGGCGCCTGGATGACCTTGCCGTCGCCGGCGTAGATGGCGACGTGCGTGGCCTTGGGGAAGTAGACCACCAGGTCCCCGGGCCGCAGCCGGTCCAGCGGCACCTTGGGGAGCTTCGCCCATTGTTCCTGGCTGGTCCGGGGGATCGTCCGGCCGGCGTGCGCCCAGGCCTGCGAGGTGAGCCCGGAACAGTCGAAGGAGGCCGGGCCCTCGGCGCCCCACACGTACGGCTTCCCGAGCTGCGCGGTCGCATAGCCGAGCGCGACACCTCCGGCGGCCGTCGGGGTGCCGGTCCGGGACGGCAGCCGCCCCGAATCCACCAGGGCGCGCTGGGCCTTGTCGGTGCCGGCCTGCTCCCGGGCGGAGAGCTCGGCCAGCTGATCGGCGGTGAGCGAGGCCAGCAGCCGTTCGACCTCCTTGAGCCGGGCGGTAGCCGCCTCCTTGTGCTTCTTCTGCTCCGCGGCCAGGACCTGCTGGCTGTCCAGGGCCTTGCGGGCCTGGGTGGCGAGCGTGCCGGCCCGCTTCTCGGCCCCGGCCAGCCGGGAGACGACGGCGGCCCGGTGCAGGGCCTCCCGGCCGGTCATCCGCTGCTGCTCCAGGGCCCGCTGGGGATCGCCGGAGAGCAGCACCCGGGCGTACGGGGAGAGCCCGCCGGAGGCCTCCTGGTACTGCACCCGCGCCAACCGCCCGGCCTCGGCCCGCTCCTTCCCGAGCACATTCCGCGCCACCCCCAACTGCCCGCTGAGCCGCCGCTCCTCCTGCTGCCGGCTCTTGAGCGCAACCTCAGTGGCGTTATATGCCTCAGTGGCTTCCTCCGCCTGCTGATAGAGCCCTTGGAGCCGGACGAGCAGCCGCCCGACATCGGCGGGCGCGGCGGGTTCGCCCGGGGGCTGGGCGCTGGCGACGCCACCGGGCAGCGCGGTAAGCAACACCACGACCACACAAGCGTTACGCAGCACCCGACCTGACATGGGGTCACCTCCACCCCCCACCCTGCCACCCCAAATACGACAATCCCCCCACCAACCCGGCCATGCCCGCGCCCTCACCCATTCGGCCCGCCGGGGCGGAGCCCCCGTGCTCGGGGCGGAGGGTGGGGCTCCGGCTCCGGATACGGGCGCCGGGCGGAGCCCCCCGGGGGGGGCAGCCCCCCCGTGGTGGGGGTGGGGGGCGCAGCCCCGGGCGGGTGTGGGGCGCAGCCCCACGGTCGGGTGCACGGGCTTCGCCCGGCACCCCGTTTCGGGGGCTCCGCCCTCCGGGCCCGGCCCGGCCCTGGGGTCCGGGGCTGCAGGCCCCAGGTTCCGGCGGAGCCCGTGAACCGGCGGGTGTGGGGCGCAGCCCCGTGGTGAGGGTGCCGGGCGGAGCCCGTGCGCCCAGCGGGGTCCGGGGCCGCAGGTCCCGGTTTCGGGAAGGGGCGGGGTGGGGGGAAGGCTCCGCGCAGCGGCCCCCTAGCGGTCCAGCAGGCGGGACTTCGCCGCGGTGAACTCCTCCGGGGTCAGGAGGCCCTCGCGGGCCAGGTCCGCCAGCCGGCCGAGCTGGTCCGCCAGCTCGGCCTGCACGGCGGGTGCAGCAGGGGCAGCAGCAGGCGGCGCAGCCACGGCCGCCGCGTGCCCCGCCTCGCCGCCGTCCCAGACGTACGCCCCCCGCGCCAACAGCCCGCGCAGCAACGGCCGCCCCGCCGCCCGCTCCGCCGGATGCACCACATCCCCGACCGGCCGGATGAACATCAGGCCACCCCCAGCCGCTCCACCGGGATGCGGACCGAGCCCGCGATCCGTCCGCCCGCCGCCCGCACCGCGACCGCCGCGTCCGCCGCCCACACGTGCTCCACCAGCAGCAGCAGCGCACAGCTGCCCCGGTCCAGCAGGTCGGCCGCCTCCTGTACGTCCTCCGGCCCGATCAGCCGCGCCACATCGCGTCCGGCCAGCAGCCCCTGCAGCTCCCGGAACTCGTCGAACTCCGCCGCCATCACCTCACCCGCCGCCGTCTTCGACGCGACCAGCCCGTCGATCAGCCGGACGTTGCCGGTCTTGCGCAGCCCCAGTACGGCCTCGACCGCCGGCACCCGCAGCTGTTCCTCGGGAAAGGCGAGGACGATGAACTCCACAGGCCCCATGACCATCCCGCCTGGCTCCTGACCGCGGCTGGCTCCGCATCGCTTCCGACGACCTTCTGACGACCACTCTGACGACTCTTCGGCTCACTATGACATAGCCGGACATAACCTCAGGGAGCTTGCTACGTTTCCCAAATGACCGCATTGACGGCAAAGGTGGCGGACCCCTCGGATCCCGATCCCGTCCCACCCCCCGGAACCCCCCACGCCAAGCGCAGCGGCACCGAGCTCGCCCTGCTCACCGGCGCCGTCGCCCTCTCCGTCCTCGGCTACCTCTACGTCGGCCTCGCCACCCTCGGCCACATCCCCGCCGAGGCCTCCCGCTACGCCGCCGGCCTCGCCGCGGCCGGCCTCCTCGCGCACCTCGCCGTACGCTTCGCCGCCCCGTACGCCGACCCGGTCCTGCTCCCCATCGCCGTCCTGCTCAACGGCCTCGGCCTGGTCCTCATCCAGCGCCTGGACCTGACCACCCCCGCCCACCCCGCCTCCGGCACCCAGCTCGTCTGGTCCGCGCTCGGGGTGGCGCTCTTCATCCTGGTCGTCGCCGTCCTCCGCGACCACCGGGTGCTCCAGCGGTACGCCTACCTCTCGGTCGCCGCCGCCCTCGTCCTGATGCTCGTCCCGGTGTTCTTCCCGCCCGTCAACGGCGCCCACATCTGGATCCGGATGGCCGGACTCTCCTTCCAGCCCGGCGAGTTCGCCAAGATCCTGCTCGCCGTCTTCTTCGCCGCCTACCTGGCCGCCAACCGCACCGCCCTCGCCCTCACCGGCCGCCGCATCTGGTTCCTGCGCATGCTGCCCATGCGCGTGCTCGGGCCGATCCTCACGATCTGGCTGCTCAGCGTCGGCGTCCTGGTCCTGGAGCGGGACCTCGGCACCTCCCTCCTCTTCTTCGGCCTGTTCGTCATCATGCTGTTCACCGCCACCGGCCGGATCGGCTGGATCGCCGTCGGCCTGCTGCTGGCCGGCCTCGGCGCGTACGCCGTCGGCACCTTCGAACCGCACGTCAACGGCCGGGTCGAGGACTGGCTGAACCCCTTCGCCTCCATCCAGCGCGGCGAGGGGCCGGGCCAGCTCGCCCAGTCCCTGTTCGCCTTCGGTGCGGGCGGGCTGCTCGGGGCCGGCCTCGGCGAGGGCCAGTCCTTCCTCATCGGCTTCGCCGCCAAATCCGACTTCATCCTCGCCACCGCCGGCGAGGAACTCGGCCTGGCCGGCCTGGTCGCCCTCCTGCTGCTGTACGGGCTGCTGGTCGCGCGCGGCTTCGAGGCCGGGCTCGCGCTCCGCGACCCCTTCGGGCGGCTGCTCGCCACCGGCCTGGCCTCGATCGTCGCCCTCCAGGTCTT
The DNA here is from genome assembly GCF_040296685.1 of Streptomyces sp. NPDC002054. Lineage (NCBI taxonomy): Bacteria > Bacillati > Actinomycetota > Actinomycetes > Kitasatosporales > Streptomycetaceae > Streptomyces > Streptomyces sp. NPDC002054. The sequence goes on along the minus strand of NZ_JBEOXT010000006.1, from coordinate 186,480 downwards.
CGTGATCACCGGGGGAGTGACCGGGCTGATCCCGCTCACCGGCATGGCGATGCCCTTCCTGGCCCAGGGCGGCTCCTCGGTGGTCACCAACTGGATCATCGTCGCGCTGCTGGTCCGGCTGAGCGACAGCGCCCGCCGGCCCCGCCCACCCGCGGCGACTGCGGAGGGGGTGACCGGCGCATGATCCGCTACATCCGCTGGTGCGCCTGGTTCTGTGCGCTGCTGCTGGCCGCCCTGTTGCTGGGCGCGGCCCGGGTGCAGCTGGTCGACGCCGAGGCGCTGGCCGCGAACCCGGCCAACAAGCGGGCCGTCATCGCCCGGTACGCGCAGCCGCGCGGCCCCATCCTGGTCGACGGCCGGCCGGTCACCGGGAACCGGGACAGCCGGCAGCTCCTGCGCTACGAGCGGACGTACAAGTACGGCGCCCTGTACGCCCCGGTCACCGGCTTCTCCTCGCAGACCTACGGCACCAGCTTCGTGGAACGCGCCGAGGACAGGATCCTGGCCGGCACCGACCCCGGGCTGTCCGCGCTCCCGCTCTGGCACGAGCTCGCCCGCAGCCGGCCGGCCGGCGGCCGGGTCGCCACCACCGTCAGGGCGGCGCTCCAGCAGGCCGCGTATGCCGGGCTCGCGGGCAAGCGGGGTGCGGTGGCGGCGGTCGAGCCCGGCACCGGCCGCATTCTGGCGCTGGTGAGCAGCCCCTCGTACGACCCGGGGGTGCTGTCCGGGACGGGGCCGCAGGTGAAGGAGGCCTGGGCCCGGCTGAACGGGGACCCGACCCGCCCGATGCTGAACCGCGCACTGCACGAGACCTACCCGCCCGGCTCCACCTTCAAGATCGTGACGGCGGCGGCGGCGCTGGACGCGGGCGTGGTCACGGACGTGGACGCGCCGACCCGCACCCCGGACCCGTACCCGCTGCCCGGCACGCACACCCTGCTGCCGAACGCGGCGAAGGGCTGCGAGGACGCTTCGATGGCCGAGGCGGTGCGCTGGTCCTGCAACACGGTGATGGCGAAGATCGGCGTGCAGGTGGGGCTGCACCGCATGGTGGCGGCGGCCGAGCGGTTCGGCTTCAACGACGCCGGGCTGCGGGTGCCGGCCTGGGTGTCCCGGTCGGACTTCGACACCGACATGAGCCGGGACCAGCTGGCCCTGTCCGCCATCGGGCAGTTCAACACCAAGGCGACCCCGCTGCAGATGGCGATGGTCGCGGCGGCGGTCGCGAACGGCGGCGAGGTCAAGTCCCCCTACCTGGTGGAGGCCACCACCCAGGCCGACGGGGACCCGGTGCGGCGGGGCGGGCAGCAGCCCCTGGGGCGGCGGGCCATGAACCCGGCCACCGCGCTGCGGCTGCAGGAGCTGATGGTGGGGGTGGTGGAGGACGGTACGGGCCGCAATGCGGCCATCGCGGGCGCCACGGTCGGCGGCAAGACCGGCACCGCCCAGCACGGGGTGGGCAACGCGGGCACCCCGTACGCCTGGTTCATCGCCTGGGCGAAGGGGGAGCACGCGCCGGTGCCGGAGGTCGCGGTGGCGGTGGTGGTCGAGGACGCGGCGGCCAACCGCCGGGACATCAGCGGCAACAGCGCGGCTGCCCCGATCGCCCGCGCGGTGATGCAGGCCGCCCTGAAGCACTGACGGGCCGGCCCGTCAGCCGGCCCGTCTACTCGGGGAACGCGACCGACCTGCCGTTCTTCGGTGAAGACTGGCTGATCGTCAAGAGGCGTCCGTGCTCTGGGTGATGGCCGCCTCGACCTCCGCCACCCGGGCCGCCTCCTCCGCCGCGAACCGCTCCGCGTCCAGCGCCTCCGCGAGCTCCTCGTCCTGGGTCATCAGCAGGTCGAGGTTGGAGTCGCCGAGGTCGAAGACCCCCATGTCCAGGTACGCCTTCTGGAGCCGCTCGCCCCACAGTCCGATGTCCTTCACGCACGGCACGATCCGGCTGAACAGCAGCTTCCGGAACAGCTGGAGGAACTCCGACTGCTCGCTGATCTCCTCCGCCTCCCGCTTCGGGATGCCGAAGTTCTCCAGCACCTCCACCCCGCGGATCCGGTCCCGCATCAGGTAGCAGCCCTCGATGACGAACTCCTCGCGCTCCCGCAGCTCGGCGTCGGTCAGCTGCCGGTAGTAGTCCCGCAGTGCCATCCGCCCGAAGGCGACATGGCGGGCCTCGTCCTGCATCACGTACGACAGGATCTGCTTCGGCAGCGGCTTGTCCGTCGTATCGCGGATCATCCCGAACGCGGCCAGGGCCAGCCCTTCGATCAGCACCTGCATGCCCAGATAGGGCATGTCCCAGCGGGAGTCCCGGAGGGTGTCGCCCAGCAGGCCCTGGAGGTTGTCGTTGATCGGGTAGAGCATGCCGATCTTCTCGTGCAGGAAGCGCCCGTAGATCTCCGCGTGCCGGGCCTCGTCCATGGTCTGGGTGGCGGAGTAGAACTTCGCGTCCAGGTCCGGCACCGACTCCACGATCCGCGCCGCGCACACCATCGCGCCCTGCTCGCCGTGCAGGAACTGGCTGAACTGCCAGGCGGTGTAGTGCCGGCGGAGGTCGCCCTTGTCCCGCTCCGTCATCTTCGCCCAGTGCCGGGTGCCGTAGAGGTTCAGGACCTCGTCCGGGGTGCCGAGCGGGTCGTACGGATCGACCTCGAGGTCCCAGTCGATCCGCTGGTTGCCGTCCCACTGCTTGTCCTTGCCCTTCTGGTACAGGGCCAGCAGGCGTTCCCGCCCGCCGTCGTACTCCCAGTTGAAGCGGGCCGCGCCGGAGGCCGGGACCTGCCAGACGTTCTCGCCCGGGTCGGTGGTGTAGAGCTCGTGCGTCGACAACTGACGGCCCTCTTCTCCAAAAACCTTGCGGGACGGGTCAGTTGGCAGTGCAACACGTTGGTAGACGCGGGGTCAACAAGTCGTGCGCGAGGGATTGACGAGCTTTGCTGACAGGCAGTCTCATAAGAGGAGACCGCTCGAAACCGCCGGTAACCCACTCGCGAGGTGCCCGATTCCATGACCACCGTGACCGACCGCACCGCCCTCCGGGATGCGCTCGGCCTGCTCAAGGACCGTGAGCAGGTAGCCGAGCGGCTGCTCGAATCCTCCGCCAAGCACTCCTTCGACCCGGACCGGGAACTCGACTGGGACGCCCCCACCGTCGACGGCACGTACTACTGGCCGCCCGAGCTGCTCTCCCTCTACGACACCCCGATGTGGAAGCGGATGGGCGAGGAGCAGCGCATCGACCTCTCCCGCCACGAGGCCGCCGCCCTCGCCTCCCTCGGCATCTGGTTCGAGATCATCCTGATGCAGCTGCTGGTCCGGCACATCTACGACAAGTCGCTGACCAGCAACCACGTCCGCTACGCGCTGACCGAGATCGCCGACGAATGCCGGCACTCGATGATGTTCGCCCGGATGATCCAGAAGGCCGGGGCGCCCGACTACCCGGTCTCCCGCCTCAACCACAACCTGGCCCGGGTCCTCAAGACCGTCTCCACCACCCCCGGCTCCTTCGCCTGCACCCTCCTCGGCGAGGAGATCCTCGACTGGATGCAGCGCCTGACCTTCCCGGACGAGCGCGTCCAGCCCCTCGTCCGCGGGGTCACCCGGATCCACGTGATCGAAGAGGCCCGCCATGTCCGGTACGCGCGCGAGGAGTTGCGCCGGCAGATGGTCACCGCCCCGCGCTGGGAGCAGGAACTCACCCGGATCAGCTGCGGGGAGGCCGCCCGGGTCTTCTCGCTCGCCTTCGTGAACCCGGCCGTGTACGAGAACGTGGGCCTGGACCGGCGCGAGGCCGTCGCCCAGGTCCGGGCCAGCGGCCACCGCCGGGAGGTGATGCAGACCGGCGCCAAGCGGCTCACCGACTTCCTCGACGACATCGGCGTGCTGCGCGGAGTCGGCCGCAGGCTCTGGAAGAGCTCGGGCCTGCTGGCTTGAGGCCATGGCCTGACGCCATGCCCTGACACCATGGCCGGTACGCCCATGCCCTGACACCATGGCCGGTACGCCATGACCTGACGCCATGGCCTGTGACGTACCGGCCGGGTGACCCGTACGGGGGATACCCTGCGGACATGACCCGGACGACGCCCACGGTCCCGCCGGCCCCGCCGGCCCCCCGCGCGTACCGCCGACTCAGTGTCGAGGAGCGCCGCGCACAGCTGCTGGACGCCGCCCTGTCGCTGTTCGCGCAGCGCGTCCCGGAGGACGTCTCGCTGGACGACGTCGCCGAGGCGGCGGGGGTCTCCCGGCCACTGGTCTACCGGTACTTCCCCGGCGGGAAGCAGCAGCTGTACGAGGCGGCCCTGCGCTCGGCGGCGGACGAACTGGAGCTGTGCTTCGCCGAACCGCAGGCCGGCCCGCTGACCCGGCGGCTGTCCCGGGCGCTGGACCGCTACCTGGCCTTCGTCGACGGCCACGACGCGGGGTTCAGCGCGCTGCTCCAGGGCGGCAGCGTGGTGGAGACCTCCCGCACCACGGCCACGGTCGACGAGATCCGCCGCACCGCCGCCGACCAGATCCTGCTGCACCTGGCCGTGCCCGCGCCCGGGCCGCGGCTGCGGATGATGGTCCGCACCTGGATCACGGCGGTCGAGGCGGCCTCGCTGATCTGGATCGACGAGGGCAAGCAGCCGGCGCTGGAGGAGCTGCGCGACTGGCTGGTCGACCAGTTCATCGCCCTCCTCACGGCGACGGCCGCCACCGACCCGGAGACGGCCGCAGCGGCCCGGGCGGCCCTGGCCATGGAGTCGGCGGACGGCCCGGTGGGGGTGCTGGCCCGGCGGGTGATCCCGGTGGTCTCCGAGGCGGCCCACCTGCTGTGACACTGGTGGGGTGAGAAGCCAACCCACCCCCTTCGAGGGCGGCCCGATGGACGGCCGGGTCCTCCCGATCCTGCTCGGCCCGACCGGCCACCCGCCGAAGTGGTACGAGATCCCGGTCCCGGACCCGACGGGCGGCCCGCCGACGGTCCTGCTCTACAAGCGCGTCCCGGCGGGCTACTCCAAGCGGCTGCGACTCCAGCAGGGCTGGAAGTACGAGTACGACCCCACAGGCCAAAAACCCCAACTCCGCTGGCCTTGGACCAAGCCACCCCGCTAGCCGCGGCTTTGGGCTGTGCCGGGGCCCCCGGCGGGGGTTGGGGCGGAGCCCCGGTAAGCCGGGCATACGCCCCCCGCACCCGGGCGGGGTCGGGGCGGAGCCCCGGGAACGGGGTGCCGGGCGGGGCCCGGGCCCCGGCGGGGGTTGGGGCGGAGCCCCGGTAGGCCGGGGCCTACCCCGCACCCCGGGCGGGGGCGGGGCGTAGCCCCGGGAACGCAGGGCCGGAGCCCGCGCCCGGGCGGCACCCTGGGGCGGAGCCCCGACGAAGGCGCGCCGGGCGCACTCCGCGCCCTGGCGGAGCCCCGCGAACGCGGTGCCGGGCGCAGCTCCGGAATGCGGAGGGGCCGGGGCGGAGCCCCGAGGGAGCCTGTGCCGGGCGGAGCCCAGGCACCCGGCGGTGTCCGGGGCGGATCCCCGAAAAGGCGGTGCCGGGCGCAGCCCGGACACCGGGCGGGCCTGCTCCTTCCCCCGCGTCCGCGGGGCCGGGCGTAGCCCCAGGAACGGGGTGCCGGGCCCGCGCCCGGGCGGGTCCGGGGCGGAGCCCCGACAAGGCGGTGCCGGGCGCACCCGGTGCACCCCGGCGGGGGTTCTGGGGCGGAGCCCCGAGGGCCTGTGCCGGGCGGAGCCCGGGCACCCGGCGGGGTCCGGGGCGGAGCCTCGGGGAGTGGGGAGGGGCGGGTAGGGGAGCAGCTCCGCGCAGCGGGCCGGAGCGGGGGTGGCGGCTCAGACCCGGTCGGGCGGAACGGAGCGGTGGCGGCGGAGGCCCGCTAGTGCGGGCAAGAGCAGGGCGGCGGCTCCGGCAGCGTCAGGGTTGCGATGGCGCCGCCGTTCGGCGCGTTGCCGAATCGCAGCCGGCCGCCGATCACCTCCGCCTGCCCCACCGCAATCGTCAGCCCCAGCCCCGTCCCCTTGCCGCCCGCCTGCGGCTCCGTACGGAACCGCTGCGGACCGTGCGCCACCAGGTAGTCCGGATAGCCGTCGCCGTGGTCCCGTACGGTCACCACCGGCCCGTCCACGGTCAGCACCACCGGCCCCCGCCCGTGCTTGTGCGCATTGGCCACCAGATTGCCCAGCACCCGCTCCAGCCGCCGCCGGTCCGTCTCCACGTACGCGTCGCGGACCACGACGACCTCAGTCGCCGCCGCCCGGCCGGCGGACGTGGCGGCGGACGCCCGCACCACCCGCGCCGCCAGCGCCCCCAGCTGCTGCAGCTCCGACTCGACCTGCTCGCTGCCCGAGTCCAGCCGGGAGATCTCCAGCAGGTCCTCGGTCAGCTGCCGCATCGTCCGGACGCGTTCCTGCACCAGCTGGGTCGGCCGCCCCGCCGGCAGCAGTTCGGAGGCCGCCTGCAGCCCGGTCAGCGGGGTGCGCAGCTCGTGCGCCACGTCCGCGGTGAACCGCTGCTCGCTCAGCAGCTTCGCCTGGAGGGTGGCCGCCATGGTGTCCAGTGCCCCGGCGACCGTGGCCACCTCGTCCTGTGGCCGCGCCGGATCCTCCGTACGGGGATCCCCGACCCGAGCGTCCAGGTCCCCCTGGGTGATCCGGCGGGCAACGGTCGCGGTCTGGTGCAGCCGGCGGGTGACCCGGGTGACGGCGAACGCGCCGACCAGCAGGGTGCCGCCGATGGCCAGTACGGACGAACCGATGATCGCGTGGTCCAGGCCGCTGATGGTGCGCGCGCTCTGCGTGTAGTCGATGGCGGTGGCCAGGGCCCGGCCGTCGGCGGGGGCCGCCGCCCACATCGTCGGCCGCCCGTCGTGGCCGGCCACCAGGGTGCCGCGCTGTCCGGCGAGGGCGAGCGCGCGCAGCGATTCCGGCAGCCCCGCCGGGTCGATCCCGGACTCCGGTGGCAGGGCCTCGCCCGCCTCGTAGCGCCGCGAAGCCTCGGTCAGCTTGTCGAGGGCCTTCTCGCGGGCCGTGGCGACGGTCTGCCGGGTCACCTCCGCATGCACCAGGACGCCGAGCACGACCGTCAGCGAACAGCACATGCCCACGATGAAGCACGCCGACTTGAAGGTCAGCGTTGCGGTCCAGGACGGCAGCCGGAGTCTCACGAGGCGCTCACGACAGGGCTGGCGGCAGGACTCGCAGCAGGGCCCGCGGCCGGGCTGGCCGCCGGGCCCGGGGTGCCGGGCGTCCCGGAGTCGGCCGGCGCCGGCAGCGGCGCCGCCGCCGGCACCCGGGTGATCTGCTCACGGGTCGGCAGCATCGACCGCTGCCGGTCGTCGTAGGACCAGGCGGTGGACAGCTCGTAGCCCGGGTTGCCGCTGGGCATCCGCAGGATCAGGTCCCGGCCGGCCAGCTCCACGCTGATCACGGGCTGGGTGGTGGCCATGATCCGGTTGAGCCGCCCGTCCGGGTCGGCGGTGTAGACCCGTACGGACATCAGCTGCTCCGGCCCCGGCAGCTCGATGCCGATGATCAGCTCGTCCCGGTGGTTGCCGGTGAGGTCCCGGTAGTACGGCTTGAGGACCGGACACCGCCCGGCCCGGCCGGCCTCGTCGCCCGCCTGGCCCGGCTTGCAGGACCGGATGGCCTCGACGGTCTCCGCGGGCATGCCGTCCGGGCCCACCATCCGGTCGCCGTGCGTGGTCAGCTCGGCCTGGACCAGCTCCACCGGGTCCACCTGGTGCACGTTCCGATCGGTGACGGGCGGCAGCCCGCGGACGTACTCGGGCGGCGCCCCGCCCGGATCGGCGGGCAGTACGGAGGCACCCTGGCGGCCGGGCCACAGGTGCACCGGCCCGCTCGCCGTGGGGGTGGGCCCGGCGGCGGCCAGCCCGCCCGTGCCGTTCCCACACCCGGCCAGGCCCAGCAGGGACACGGGCACGAGCAGGGCGGCGACGGGTATTCGTCGGGCGGCGGTGGCGGCGGCGGCCGGGCGCAGGGTGCGCAGGGGGCGCGGGCAGCGGAGATCACGGGGCGGCTTCACGGACCCTGCGACCTCCTTGAACGGACGGAACGGGTGAAACGGGGAAACGGGTGACACTGTCCGTTCAACCATATGCGGACCTAAGTCCGTTTTGCCCTCAACTATCTGTCCGGCCCCGGCGCAGCATCGCGAAACCGAGCCCGGCGGCCCCGACGGCCGCCATGCCGCCGCCCGCCGCGATCAGCAGCATGCCGTCGCCCGGCTCGTCGGCCAGGGTGTTCAGCCGGAGCGCCTCGGCCGGCCCGGCGGCCCGCAGCGGGGCCTCGGCGGACGCGCCGCTCCGCTGCGCGGTCTTACGCCCGTCCCGGCCGAGCGGAGCCCTCTCCGCGGAACTGTCCGAGCTGCCGCCCCGGGCCGGCACCCAGGAGGAGAGCCGCCCGTCGGGCTGCAGGGACACGCGCAGCGCGTCCGTACCAGCGGATCCGGCGACTCCGTCCCGGCTGCTGAGGGCGGCCACCCTGATCCCGCCGCTCATGATGTCGGCCTGGTACGCGCCCTCGGCCACCCGGTACACGTGGGCCGTGGACACCCCGTCCGCCAGGGTGAGGCTCTTCACCAGGATCCGCGGGGCCGTGGCCGGCAGGCCGTCCGCCAGGGCGGCGGCCGGCAGGGCCAGCACACCGCCGCCGACGCAGGCGACGGCGGCGGCGCGGAGGACAAGGCGGCGGGCGGCGGTGCTCACGGAAAGGATCCTTCGGGCCGGTGCGAACGAATGACGCTCAACGTAGGCGGCGGCCGTTGCGGCATCGCCCAGGTTGTGTAACAGGCAGCCAGCACTGTGCCCACGGAGTCGTTACACAACCGCAGGATCCAGGCCCGGGCCTGTCGGGGGGATTGCCGAGGACGGCCCCGGCTGCTCCCATGGACCGCGGGGGTGACGCCGATGGCGAAGACTTCGCGCGGACTGAGGGTCCGGCCGGCCGGCAGGCTCAGCCGTGGACGGCTGTACGTCAGCACGCCCGACGGGCGCAGCGTGGCCTGGTACGACCGGGAGACCGGCCGGGTCAGCGTGCTCGCGGAGGACCAGTGCGATGCGGTACTGGCGGCCCTGCGCCCGTACCTGACCGGCAGTTACACCGTCGGCCCGCCGCCGGTGCCGTCCCGGGAGGACCTCAGACGCCTGGCCCTGCACCCGGACGACGACCTGGCCCCCAACCGGCCGGGCGAGCCGCTGCTCGGCGAACTCGGCCACGGCATCGGGACGATCGGCGCCCGCTCCCGGGCGCGGCTGCGCCAGGACCTGCTGGCCCAGCAGCGGATGGGCGCCGAGCTGGACGAGCTGGAGGGCGCGGGCTGGCGGATCCTGCACGGTGTGCCGCTGCCGGGCGCCGGGCACATCGACCACCTGCTGATCGGGCCGGCAGGCGTGCTGTGCGTCCGGGCGGTTCCGGGCCGCCGCCAGCGGACCCAGATCGGCGACCTGCTACTCACGGTCGGCCGCACCGAACCCCGCCCGGACCCCCGCTGGATCCGCCGCGCGGCCGGGCACGCCTCCCGCGCCCTGGCGGTCGCGGTCACCCCGGCGCTGGCCGTGGTCGACGCCTCCCGCATCGAGATCGCCCCCACGGTCCGCGACATCCGCGTACTACGCCCCGGCGCCACCGCCACGCTGGCGCAGGAGGCCGGCGTCCTAAAACCCCCAGAAACCGAAGCCCTATACACCACAGCCCGCACCATCCACACCTGGCTCTAACCCACCCGGCCCGGCCCACCTGAGCCGACCGGCCGTCAGGCCGAGCTGCGCTTGCGCGGGGTGGGCTTCTTGGCCGTTGCCTTCTTCTTCGCTGCCGCAGTCGCCGTCGCCGAAGACTTGGCGGTGGTCTTCTTCGCGGTACCCGCCGTCGCCGAAGACTTGGCCGACGTCGACGTCGCCGTCGAGGTCGACTTCCGCGCTGCCGCCGCCTTCTTCGCGCCCGCCGCCGTCGACTTCTTCCCGCCCACCGACTTCGGCGCCGTCCCGGCGCCAACCGCCCGCTTCCGCCCGATCGGCGTCACCGCCGCAGACGTCGACTCCTCCACTTCGCCCCGCGAAGCCTTCGCCGCCCGTACGCTCCGCTCCAGCGCCGCCATCAGGTCGATCACCTGCCCGCTCGCCGCGCCCTCCGCCTCGCCGGCCGGCAGCTCCCGCTCGATCGCCTCGCCCGACTTCGCCGCCAGCATCGCCTCCACCGCCTCGCGGTAGTCGTCGTGCAGCGAGGCCACGTCCACCTCCCCCAGCGTCGCCATCAGCGCGTCCGCCAGGTCGAGTTCGGCCTCCCGTACGGTGACCTTCGCCTCCGGCGCGACACCCTCCGGCGAGCGGATCTCGTCCGGCCACAGCAGCCCGTGCATCGCGATGACCTCGTCGACCACCCGCAGCATCCCCAGCCGTTCCCGCCCGCGCAGCGCGAACTTCGCGATGGCCACCTTCTCGCTCCGCTTCAGCGCCTCCCGCAGCAGCGTGTACGGCTTGGCGGCCGGAACCCCGTTCGCCTCCAGGTAGTACGCCGCGTCCATCTGGAGCGGATCGATCTCCGAGGCCGGGACGAACGACACGATCTCGATCGTCTTCGCCGTCGGCAGCGGCAGCTGCGCAAGGTCCGCGTCCGTGATCGGGATGATCGACCCGTCCGCCTCCTCATACCCCTTGCCGATCTCCGACGCCTCGAGCTCCTCCCCGTCCAGCTCACAGACCTTCCGGTAGCGGATCCTGCCGCCGTCAGCCAGGTGGATCTGGCGGAAGGAGATCGAGTGGTTCTCGGTGGCGTTCACCAGCTTGATCGGAATGCTGACCAAACCGAAGGAGATCGCACCGTTCCAGATGGATCGCACGGTTCCTCCTCTTTCATGGCAATCTCATCGTATGACGCCGATCACATCGGTGGAGGGGCGTCGCCTCGCACTCAGCAATCTCGACAAGGTCCTCTATCCGGAGACCGGCTTCACCAAAGGCGAGGTGCTCCACTACTACGCCACGGTCGCGGGCTCCCTGCTCGCCCACATCCACAACCGGCCGGTGTCCTTCCTCCGCTATCCCGACGGGCCGGAAGGGCAGCTCTTCTTCACGAAGAATCCGCCGCCCGGCACCCCCGCATGGGTGAAGACCGTCCGCGTGCCCCGCTCCGAGGATCAGAACGCCGAACAGGTGATCATCTCCGACCTGCCCAGCCTCGTCTGGGCCGCGAACCTGGTCGTCGAGTTCCACACCCACCAATGGCCCGCCGACAGCCCCGGCATCGCCGACCGCCTCGTCCTCGACCTCGACCCCGGCCCGCCCGCCACCGTCGTCGAGTGCTGCGCCGCCGCACTCTGGCTGCGCGACCGGCTCACCGCCGACGGCCTGCACGCCTACGCCAAAACCTCCGGCTCCAAAGGACTCCACCTGGCCGTCCCCCTCGAACCCACCCCCTCCGAGCAGGTCTCGGCGTACGCCAAACAGCTCGCGCAGGAGGCCGAGAACGAGCTGCCCGCCCTGGTCGTGCACCGCATGGCCAAGGCCCTGCGTCCCGGCAAGGTCTTCGTGGACCACAGCCAGAACGCCGCCGCGAAGACCACCGCCGCGCCCTACACCCTGCGCGCCCGGTCCCGCCCGACCGTGTCGGCGCCGGTGTCCTGGCCGGAGGTCGAGGCCTGCACCCGTCCCGAGGACCTGGTCTTCCTCGCCGACGACATCCCGCCGCGGCTGGCCCGGGACGGCGACCTGTTCGGCCCGCTGGCCGACCCCGACCGGGCCCGCCCGCTCCCGCGGACCGGCCCGCGGACCGGCGGCCGGCGGAGGGCCGTGCGGTGATCCGGGTCGCGCTGGCCGCCGCCGTACGGACCCTGCCCCGCGGGCCCGGACTGGCGTACGAACCGAAGTTCGACGGCCATCGCCTGCTCATCAGCCGGACCCCGACCGAGGTGGTGCTCCAGGCCCGCTCCGGCCGGATCGTCACCTCCGCCTTCCCCGATCTGGAGGGCGCGGCACGGCAGTTGCCGCCGGAGACCGTGCTCGACGGCGAAGTGGTGGTCTGGCACGCCGGCCGTACGGACTTCGCCCTCGTGCAGCGCCGGGCCGCGGCCACCCCGGCCCGGGCGGCGCTCCTCGCCCAGAGCCTGCCGGCCTCGTACGCGGCCTTCGACGTCCTCACGCTGGCCGGCCTGGACCTGCGCGCCCGCCCGTACGAACGGCGCCGCGCCCTCCTCGTCGACCTGCTGCTGCCACTGGGCCCGCCCATCCAGCCGGTTCCCATGACCACGGACCCGGAGCTGGCCGCCACCTGGTACGAGACGCTGCCCGCCAGCGGCATCGAGGGGCTGGTCATCAAACGCCTGGACCAGCCGTACCCGGCGGGGCGGCGCGCCTGGCGGAAGCTCCGGCACACCGAGACCAGGGACGCGGCGGTGGTCGGCTGGACGGGGCCGGCCCGGCGGCCGGTCGCCCTCGTCCTGGTCCTGCCGGGGGAGGAGGACGAGACCCCGGTCGTCTCCAGCCCGCTGAGCCCCGCGCTGCGGGCGGAAACGGCGGCAACCCTGGCCGCCCGGCCGACGGGAGATCCGGCCGGCACGATCACGGCGATCGGCCTGGGCGAGGTCCCGTACCACCTGTTGGACCCACCCCTCCCGGCAGAGGTCCGCCACACAAGCACCCGCCACCCACCCCCGGAGGTCCTCCGCCTCCGCCCGGACCTGGCCCCGAACCACTGACACGGCGGCGTCCGGATGCAGACAAGGAACCGGCCCGGGGCGCCCCCGATGCGCCTCGGGCCGGTCCACTCGGCCGGCGCCGCTACGCCGGCCGCACGGTCCCGCCCGCTGCGGGCGGCGGCTGCCGCTTGCCGACGTCGTGCGGCCTGCGGTGGATGTGCTCGCCCGTGTACCCGGATTCCCGCTGCTCCCGCACTTGCTCCGGGTGACTCGACGTGGTGGAACCGAAGTTTCCGTATCCCTGCATCTCATGAGGCCGGAGGCCGCCGTTGGGGATCTCCACGGGGTCCCGTTCCTCGCGGACCTCGTAGACCGCTCCGCCCTTGGGCAGGTGCGGCTGGCTCTCCGCGGTCGGCGGTGGCGGCTCATCGTCCCGGACCTTCCGGCCCAGCCAGAACATGCCGATCAGGAAACCGGCGACGGCGATTCCGACGGCCAGGAACCATGCGATGTCGAGCAGGATTCTGTCCATGGCCAGCGTTTACCCCGCCAAAAACCCCCTATGCCTCCAAACCGGGAGGAATTCCAACCACAGGTCCGGGTAGGCGGACAAGGCGGACCACCGGAAGGAGCGGCTCATGCCCCGCGGATCCTCCCCGAAGCGCGAACGCCAGTACGAACACATCAAGGAGGGCCTCACCGGGCGCGGCACATCCGAGAAGAAGGCCGAGGAGATCGCCGCCCGCACCGTCAACAAGGAACGGGCCCGGGCCGGCGAGTCCAAGACCGCGAGCAAGCAGTCCCTGGAGGACATCTCCTCCGGCCGACGCGGTGGCCTGCACTCCCACCAGGGCGCCCAGGGCCCGACGTACGACCAGCTGTACGCCGAGGCCCAGCGCCGCAACATCCACGGCCGCTCGGACATGAACAAGGCACAACTGAAACGCGCCCTCGGCAGCTGAAGCTGCCAGAGCCAGAGCGCCCCGGCCCCGCCCGGCCGCCGGGGCCTCGCCCGGGCTCCGCCGGCGCGGCCAGGCCAGGCCCCGCGACCCATCGCGCCCAGGCGGGGCGCGCCCCGGCTCCGCCCACAGCCGGCCCGGCGCGGCCCGGCCAGGACCGGCCCGAGGCCTGGCACGGCGCGCCCCGGCGGCCCGGCCCGCCCGGCATGGCCCCGCCCGCAACCTCACGCGTTGATCGGCCCCTCCGTGTCCCGCATCGCGCCGCCATCGCGCCCGCCCAGCACCCCCAAAATCTCCGCGCAGATCGCCAGCGCCGTCTCGGCCGGCGTACGCGCCCCCAGGTCCAGCCCGATCGGCCCGTGCACCCGCGCCAGCGCCGCCTCCGTGACCCCCTCCGCGAGCAGCCCCTCCCGCCGGCGGGCCGTGGTCTTCCGCGACCCGAGCGCCCCGACGTACGGAACCCCCTCCGCCAGCCCAAAGCGCAGCACCGGCACGTCGAACTCCGGATCGTGCGTCAGCACGACCAGGCAGGCCGCGTCCCGGTGCGCGCCCAGCACCCGCTGGGCCTCCTCCGCGCCCGCGACCTCCACCGCCTCCCACTCCAGCAGCCTCGCCTGCCGCGCGATGATCTCCGCGAGCTCGCCACCCCCGCAGATGACCACGTACGGCGCCGAGGGGAACGCCTCGATCAGCACCAGCCCGGACTCCCCGTACAGCGCGTCCCGCCCGGCCCGCCGCGTGCCCAGCAGTTCCGCGGCGCGCCGCTCCGCATCCGTGGCGGGCGCGTCCGCCGCCCGTACCGCCCGGCCAGCCCGTACGACCGCACTCTCCGCCCGGTCCGCCCCCTCGTTCAGCCGGGTCACCAGCGCCACCCCGGCCCCCTGCACCAGCAGCTCCCACCACTCCGCCGGCACCGACGCCAGCGGCTGCACCAGCACCTCCGCATGCCCGCCGCAGGTCAGCCGCGCCTCGGCGGCCTCCGCCGCCCCCACGGACACCTCGCACACCCGCGCGGTCACCCCCTCCGGGACGGCCGCCTCCGCGGCCAGCTCGGCGTCGAACACCCCGCGGTACAGGCTTCCGACACATTCCCCGCGCGCATCGACGAGCAGCGCCCCGGCCGGTTCCCGCGGCCCGAACCCCTGCTCGGTGACGGGTCGCGCCAGAAACGCCGTCCGCCCCTCCGAGAGCCACTGCCGCGCCGTCTCCGCCAGCTCACGCATCTGTGCCGCCCTTGTCTCGTACGACCGCCCGGACCGTCCGGACCGTCCGATGCCGCAAAGCGCCTGGTCAGCAGCGCGAAGCAGCCTTTTTCCGGATTTCCCGGATTCTAGGCACCGCCCACGACCGCGGAACAAGCCTCAGAAACCCCGGTATCCCACGGTCGTCGGTCGTGTGATCCACCGGAGCGGGGGAGGGCGGCGCGCGCTCAGCCGGGCGCCGCAGATATCTCCCCCACCTCCCAACTGACGTGCCATCATGATGAGTTATGACCGAGGGGGACGGTGTGGCGAACAGGACTGTCCGGGTGCGCCTTACGCACGGTGCGAGCGAGAGCGACATCGGCGCACTGAAGGCGTGGCTCGAACGGGAACAGAAGCTCGAAGAACTCAGAAGCCGCGGCAGACTGGCGATCGAGGAACGCGCCGGAACGGAGGAGTCCGGCCACGCGATGGGAGCCGGGCTGGAGATCGTACTGGTGCTGATCGGAGTGGTCGCTTCCAAGCTCTTCGACGAGGTGTACGAGCAGGTGAAGAGCGGGGTGCGCGCATGGCAGGAGAACCGGCGCGCCGTCGAGCGCGGCGAACCGCCAGAGGTGGAGGTCACGCTGGACGGTGGCGAAAGGTAGTCCGGTGGCACGCTTCGACCCGCGCGGGAAGGTGAACCGGGCGCTGCTCGTCGGAGTGCCCGTATACGACTACAAGCAGCCCGACCACCCGGTCGGAGTGCCCGGCGACCTCAAGGCGGTCGAACACAACCTCACCGCACTGGAACGCGCACTGCGCGCGGGCGCGGTCTTCCGCGAGGACGAGATCACGGTCTCCCGGCCGCACAACGTGCACGAGTTCGACCGGCGCCTGGACGAGGCCGTTGACGCCGCCGAGGGCCTGCTCTTCCTCTACTTCTCCGGGCACGGGGTCGTTCCCAGCACTGGTGACGCCCTCTGGCTGCTGATGCGCGCCGCGACGATCGTGCCGGGCACCGAGTCGGTGTTCCGCGATGCCTCGCCCTGGAAGACCATCCTCACCGTGCTGGCCCGCACCCACGCGGAACAGGTCGTCGTCGTACTCGACTGCTGTTACGCGGGCAACGCCGCGGCGGCATGGGACGCCCTCGACACCCACCAGCGGCAGCGGACCTCGCTGCTGATGAGCGTGCAGGCCAACAACCGGATCGACGCGGGCCGCGGCGACACGCCCACGCCGTTCACCGGGCAGCTGGTGCGCTTCCTGACCGAAGGCGCGGGCGGCGGGCTGGGCTTCAATGACCTGGCGGAACGGCTCCGGGCCCATATGCGCGCCCACCACACGACGCTGCGTGACCCACCGGAACGGTGGGAGCCGCAGAGCCGCCCGGCGACCTCGGGCGCGGACGTCCTGCTGGCGGCCGGCGCCTTGGCGCCGACGGCCGACGAGGACCAGGACGGGCCCGGGAACGGGCCCGTGGCCGTGGCCGGGGCGGGGTCCGGGGCCGTGGCCGGGCCCGTTCCCGAGCCTGGGAATGGGGATGGTGCCGGGGACGGAACTCCGGACGAGGACTCCGCGGCCGACACCGGGCCCGACACCGGGCCCGACGCCGGGTCCGACACCGGGGCAGTGGCCTGGCTGGGCCTCCGGCGCCGGATCGGCCGGCAACCGGGCCGACGCCCTGAAAGCAGGCCCGACCGGCCGACCTGGAGGATCGGAAGGACCGGCAGGGCGGGACGATCCGGGACCGGCAGGGCGGGACGGGCAGGAGGGCCCGGCAAGACCCTCACCCTCACCGCCGGCGCGCTCGCAGCACTCGCCGCACTGATCGCCTCCGGCTTCGCCCTCATCGGCGACGACCCGGCCCCCTGCAAACCCCCGCTCGAACTCCGCCTGCTCACCGACCCCGAGATCGAGTCCACCGTCCGCAAGGCAGCCGAGGCGTACCGCGTGTCGGACGCGAACAAGGCGGACGGCACCGACTGCCGGCGCAGCGGCATCACCGTCTACAGCGCCGGCGCCGCCGAGGCCGGCGCCGCCTTCCGCGACCGGTCCGACGCCTGGCAGCGGCCCACGGCGAGCGACGACGTCAACCCGCAGCGGGACATCGGCCCCCAGCCCGACATCTGGATCCCCGCGACCAAGGCCGCCGCCGACCTCGCCCAGCCCGACCAGAGCCGACGGACGTACCTGGAGCTGTTCGCCGACCCCGCCCCCTTCGCGTACTCGCCCATCGTCCTCGCGGTGCCGCAGAACCTGGCGAGGGAGCGGACCTCCGACCGGGCCGGGCAGCCCCTCTCGGCCCTGCTGGCGGACCTGCAGGCACGCGACCCGGCAGCCGCGCTGCGGCGCAGCGACCCGGAGCACACCGACGCCGGCCTGCTGGCCACCGTAGGACTGCACGCCTCGACCGGGCGTGCGACCGAGGCCGAGAAGCGCGTGGCCCAGCCCGGACCTCCCGCGCCCACCGGCGCGCGCCTGCTCTGCGAACTGCCCGCCGACCGCACGGTGGACAGCCGCACCGCCGCCCTGGTGCCGGAGTTCCTGCTGCGCACCGGTGTGGGCTGCCACAGCACGACCCGGATCGGCCGGATGGCCGCGTACCCCAACGACGTACCCGCCCTCGAACCGACCTTCGCACGGGTCCGGTGGCGGGAGGCACGCCTGGACGAGGAGGCCCGGGCCGCCGCCGTCGACCGGTTCCACAGCTGGTTCACCCCCGGCGAGGGCGGCGGCCTCGCCGCCTTCGCGCAGGACGGCTTCCGCAGCTCCGAACCGAACCACGCGCCCCTCGACCCCGAACTCACCTTCAACGAGTTCGGCGCCCTCGCCGACCCGCCCCTCCGCACCCTCCCCGCCCCCAAGGAGGCGATGGCCAAGGCCCTGAAGGCCTACCGGGACGCCGGCGGCCCGGGCCGGGTGCTGTTCCTGCTGGACAGCTCCGGTTCGATGGGCGACCTGTGGGAGGGGCCGGGCGGCGCCCCCGGCATCATCAGGCAGTCCCTCGGCGGGCTCGGCGGCGAGGACCAGTACGGCATCTGGGCGGTGGCGGCGGAGCGCGGCGCCGAGCGCCCGTACAGCGAAGTACTGCCCTTCGGCCCGCACGGGCGGGCGGAGGCCGAGAAGGCCCTCGCCGCGGCCAAGGTCAAGGATATGGAGGCAGACCCGCACCGGGCCCTCACAGCAGCCCTGAACGAGCTGGCACAGCGCAACGCCGAGAACGAGCGCCCGCACCTGATCGTCTACATCACGGACGACGAGGACAACACCCAACTGGCCCCGCAGGGCCACCTGAACGACCTGCTCGCAGCCGCCCGGACGAAGGGAGTCCCGGTGGTCATGGTCTCCCTCGAAAGCGGCTGCGACCCGAACAAACCGGGCCTGCTCATCTCCGCGGCCAGCGGCGGGCGGTGCCTGGACACCAAAACGGACCTCGTCGCGGGACTGCGGGACGAGGTCGCCCGAACCGGAACGGGGACCGGCGCATGACCCGACCACACCACCGGCGAGGCACACGGCCGGCAACGCTCCTCCTGCTCCTCACCACACTCATCGGCGCCTGCACGGGTAGTCCGAAGGACAACGGGCAGCCGACCGGCGCCTCGCCCACCCCCGACCCCCCGGGCGAGATCGTCGTGGCCAGCGGTCGTGACGTCACCGGCAAGGGCGGCATCCGCCAGCAGCTGATCGAGGAATGGAACCAACAACAACAGAACAAAAAATCCAACTACCACGCCCGGCTGGTCGAACTGCCGGGCTCGGCGGACCGGCAGCGCAGCCAGCTGCTGGGGGCACTCCAGTCCGGCAGCGCCGAGTACGACGTGGTCAACCTCGACGTGACCTGGGTGCCGGAGTTCGCGGAAGCGGGCCTCATCCGGGAACTGCCCAAGAAGGGCCTCCTCGACGATGACGTCATCCCCTCGGTGGCGGCAACGGCCCGCTGGGACGACAAGCTGTACGCCGTCCCGTTCAACAGCGACGTCGGCCTGCTCTACTACCGGCGCGACTACCTCCAGCGCGCGGGCGTGACCACCACCGACGTCAGCACCTGGCCCGCGGTCCAGGGGCTCATCACCACCCTCAACGACAACCGCCCGAAGCTGCCGGCCGAGTACCGCAAGGGCTGGACCACCCAGCTGGACCCCTCGTACGAGGGCCTCACCGTCAACGGCATCGAGGCCTTCGCCTCCGCCACCGAGAAGTTCGCCCTCACCAACGACACCGGCCGCTACGTCGGCACGGTGGCGCAACTGGAAGCAGGGCTGGCCGAACTGCGCACCCGCACCCAGGCCCCGTACATCCTCGGGGAGGCCACCCAGTCCGACGAGGGCGACTCCCTCACCGACTTCGCCGCCGGCCGCACCGCCTTCCTGCGCCACTGGCCGTACGCGTACCGCACCCTGCACCAATCCTTCTCCGACCAGCACCTCGGCGTGGCCCCACTCCCCGGCAAGGCGGTACTGGGCGGCCAGAACCTGGCCGTCACCAAGACCTCGAACCGCAGCAACGCCGCCCGGGACCTCATCGAGTTCCTCACCGGCAAGGGCAGCGAACGCTGCCTGCTCGACGCGGGCTTCGCGGCCACCCGGCAGTCCGCGTACGAACAGGACAGCGTGACCTGCCCCCTGAACCAGCCCTCGACCCCCGCCACCCCCTCGGCCGAAACCACGGACCGCATGCCCCGCGACCCCGCCGGCCGCCCCGCCTACGCCCGCACCACCCTCCTCCCCGCCCTAAAATCCGCCACCCACCGCCCCCGCACCCCGCTCTACGGCACCTTCACCCAAACCTTCACCGCAGAACTCTCCAAACTCTTCACCCCCACACCCCCCTCCAACCCAGCCCTGGCCACGTCCCTCCACAAATCCCTAAAAAACTCCCTCCCCCACCCCTAACCCCCAACCGCCCCAGCCCACGACCCTGGGCGAAGTTGATGAAGAAGCCCCCAAGATCGCTGAAACTGGAGGGCAGCGCGGTGGCGCCGTGCCAGGAGCCATGAGCAAGCGAGGGGAACGAGGACAGCGTGACTGACGTGGAGCGCATGCTCGAAGAGGCGCAGGCCATGATGACGGAGGAGGTCTTCGAGGGGGTGCTGAAGGCGCAAGGCATTGATCCGGACGACCTGTCTTCCCTTCTGAACCTGCTCGCCATGGGCCTCACGAACGGTTCATGGCGCAACAGCTGCGTGGAGAACTGGCATGCCGAGGGGCGCCTGTCCGACGGCGATATGTTGCGGATCAACAGCCACACCACCCTCGGTATACGCCAGCGCCTCCGCGGATGGTGCACGGAGCACGGCGTCACCTCGGGGAGCAGGCAAGCGTTCGCGAGTGTCACGGTGGAGGACGTGGACGTCCTTGCGCATCGACTCTTCATGTGGCTGACCAACCCCGACCGGAAGCTCCCGACCGGCATGACCCTGGGCGAGCTCGCGCGAACCGATGAAGACCTTGCGGAGTACGAGGAGCATGCGGACGGAAAGCTGGGGGCCTTCGCCGGCCAGATGGAGAACAAGGGCGTCCGCCACGGCATCCTCTACACGGCCGGCCACGGCGCCCTGGCCTGCGACCGCTGGTGGGGTCATCCCACCTGGCCCGCACGCGTCGACCGCTTCCTCTCCGTATTGGACACCCCCACAGACCCTCACTGGGGCACTGATGGCGAGCGCCTCGAGCGCTTGGGCCCAGAGCCGGCTGCCGTGCAGGACCGTGCCGCCCTGCGCGGCACGCTGCTGCGGACGCCGTGGGAGCTCGAAGCGCAGGCGGCACAGTGGATCACTGATTCCGGAATCGGCTACTTGATGCCGGCTGTCTGATCTTCTGTGGCGATCAGGAGATGGCTGCGCGTCCGCGTCGACCACTCAGAGTGATGGATCAGTGCGTTCTCCGGTCCCCACCTGGGCAAATACCGACTTCCTTCGCGACTGGCAGGCCCACCCTCTAGGCTGCACTCCGTGGTTCAACAGGTTGAGATGACGCAGAGCGCAACGCAAGAGCAGGATGAGGTCGTGGCCGGCGGTGATCGGATTCAGGTGCACTGCGGTGACGCCTACGACCTCATGGCGACTCTTGAGCCTGAGTCCATTGACCTGCTGATCACCTCGCCGCCCTACTGGGGCCTGCGTAGCTATGGGCAGGACCACAACGAGGACATCCTCAAGCAGTGGCTTGCTGAGGACCCGACCCGGGTTCAGACCGACGTGCCGCCCTATGAGTGGTATCGGGATCACGGCGGCGTTCTGGGCTTGGAGCCACTGCCCGAGTGGTACATCAGCCACCTCGTGGAGATCCTGCAGCGCGGTGCCGCCGCGCTCAAGCCCAGTGGCAGCATGTGGATCAACATCGGGGACACCTACTTCGCGCGCTGGTCGAGCATCCGCCACGATGGGCGCCAAGGTCTCGGCGACAACCCGAGGTCTCGGCGCCGAACCCCCATGGGCGGGTTCCGCCAAGAGAAGCAGCTGCTCCTTATCCCGAGCCGCTTCGCCATCGCCATGCAGGACCTCCGCTGGATCCTCCGGAACGACCTGATCTGGCACAAGCCCAACGTTCCGCCGCGCCCTGAGAAGGACCGGCTCCGGCTTGCGCACGAGCACTTCTTCCACTTCGTGAAGCGTCCCAAGGAAGGGCGCGCGAAGTACTTCTACGACATCGACCAGGTCGAACACGGGGCTCGGGACGTCGTCTACTACGACTTCGACGAGATCGAGCAGGTCGAAGGCGACGAGGCGGAGATCTCGTACTACGACTATCAGGAAGTCGAAGACGGCGCGTACGACGTAGTGAAGACTCACGCACGTTCGGGTTCCGACGGCCATTCGGCCACCTTCCCCGTCGACTTGATCACGCCGCGAATCCTGAGCTCCTGCCCTCCGGGAGGGACGGTTCTCGATCCGTTCTGCGGCACCGGCCGGTCACTGTCTGTAGCAGCGGCCAATGGGCGCAAGGCGATCGGGTTTGAACTTCACAAGCCTTTCCATGAGGCGGCTACAAGGAATGCCGGCGAGGCGGCAGGTCAGCTGTTCTTCGATCTGGGTGATGACATCAAGGAGATGGGGGCTTAGTTGTCCGGGGGCGGCGCAAAGGCGAAGAAGACACCGGGAAACTTCATCGCCGAATGGTTCGGACACCGGGTCTACCCGGTGGTTGCAGAAACACCAACGAGCCTCCAGGACCAGGGGGCCGAACGCTGCCCGTTCCTGACTGAGGTCACCGGGAAGCAGACGAAGTGCGTCAAGCGCGCCAACTCCGCAGGCGTCTGCACCATTAGCAGCACCAGCAACGGCAGTCGCCAGGACTGGCTGGCGTGCCCCTTCCGGGCTCTGGATCGCGAGATGCTGCATGATGCAGCTCACCGCCTCTTCGGCCATGACCAGGGCGACGACGTCAGCATCATTGCGGTTCCTCTGCTGGAAGACAAGGCTGCCGCAGAAGAGACCCGAAAGCGGGTTGCTGCCGAGCAGCCCACGATCGTCTACTTCCAGAACAAGCTGGGCGGAGAAATCTCGATCAGCCCGACCGACCGGTCGCCTGAGTTCTCCTTCGACGCCACGATGATCGAGCTGCTGCCGGACGAGTCTGGCGCTCTGACGGTAGGGCGCTATGGAGTGTTCGAAATCCAGACCATGGATTTTCATGGCACATACCGGAAGGCTGTAGCGAACCTCCGGAACGCCAGGCACATGCATGCCGGTGAGTTTGGGACTGCCATCGCCTCACATCCGCAGTGGCTTTGCGAGAAGGTCGAGGGCCCGAACATCGCGAATGCGTTCAAGCGGACCTTCTATCAGATGATGTTCAAGTTCCAGGTAGGTGCCCACGACTCGTCTGCGGGCTGCATTCTGGCGATCCCGCGGGCCGTGTGGGAGAGCTGGCAGCGGCACCTGGGGCGTCCCGACTTGGTCGAGTACGGGGATAGCACGTGGCGGCTCGTGCAGGAAGGCAACGAGCCCGTCGAGAAGCCGCCGGCGTGGATCTACGTGTTCGACGTCGAAGAGTCGGCAACGACCACGCCGAACGCCCTGAAGCTCTGGCGGGTGATCGGCACTGATGCAGCGACCCTGAGTCACTACACGCTTGATGTCGCGCCCGAAGCGGCTCTGGCGGCCGGTGGTTCGGTCGACCGTTTGCACAGCCAGATAACGACGCGTCTCGCCAAGTACCTGCCAGAGCTGTCACCGACCAGGGGCCGGATCAAGAAGGCCGCGGCTGGCGCCGGACAGATGACTCTCTGACCGCACCAGAGCCGGCCCGCACTAGAAGTGCGGGCCGGCTCTGTGTTGGCCATGCGCTACACGGTGTGGGGAAGCGAACCTCACTTGCGCAAGTGGTTCGGTCCCCGCATCCAGGCCTGATCCTCGAGCAACAGGAGGGTCACGAGTTGTTCAGCCCCGTTCGAGATGGTTGTGCGCCGCAGGCAGTGGACGCTGACAGCGTCGAATACGCAGTCGTCGATGTCGAAACCACTGGGAGACGATGAACCGGAAGAACGAGCTGGAACTGGGCTGGCCCTAGCCCTAGTGGCTCGGGCAGCAGGCAGGAGATGGGTTCGTCACGAGGGCTGGTCCTCTGCCTGCCATACACGCCGTACCACGCCTAGCGGGTGGTGTGCGGCGTACTCCTTGAGTCGGAACGGCGCCATTTCTGCTGTGGAGAAAAGCTCGTTCAGATGCACGGTGAAGGCCAGAAGGATGTCGTCGTCGTGCCACTGGTCCATTGCCACGAGAACGGGATCGTGGTCAACAGCCCTTGAACGAATTGCAACGGATTCCCGGTCGCCCCATGTTAGATAGCCTTTGCCGAGCACCCAGATACTGTCGGGCCGCTCATCCGGCGGTACGTCAGAGCACCATGCTGCGAAGTGCTCTCCCAGGGTGTCGAGGCCGATGGCCTCGAAAGCGAATATGAGCCCGGCAGTCGGAAAGCGGATATGGGTTTTTCCGTATGCCGACCAAACCCGCTGGGGGTGATGGGTGCCGAAGTAAGCCGTCTTCTCTAGTCGCTTGACTGCCCGTATCTTGTTGCATGCGTCGATTAGCTGTTCTCGGTTTAGTGTTGTCTTAACCTCGATGACGCCGTAGACGCATTCGTTCGGGAGGACCCGGCACCCTTCCATATCGGTCAGTGGGGGAGTGCTGCGATCGACAACAACAACGTCGCATTGGGGCGAGACATCCCCCGCCACGGTCACGATCTCCGCGCTCCGGAGGACTTCCACGTGCCCCGGCACTCGTCTGCCCACCAGCTCTGCGACGAGCGCTTCGCGGTTGCCGCCGGCCTCGCCACGGTGGCGGATCGACCTGGACTGCTCATAATCGGCCCGCATCTTCTTGGCTACGGATTGAAGGATGCTCGCAAGGCTGTTATCTGCCATGGCGTGACCCTAGGGCTGCAACACCTGGCCCACCAGAGGTCGGTAGCGGTCTCTCGGGACCGAGGGTGTGCCCTATCGCGACCAGTGCGCAACAACGACAAAGATCTGGACTCAGTGGGACTGGGGCCAGGTCTTCGTGCTTGGCATTTGCGCAGGTCAGCCGCCTTGCGTCGCTGGTCTTGCGGAAGTGCCCCCGGCAGGTTTCGAACTTGCGCCCACGGCTCCGGAGGCCCGTGCGTCTCATGCGTTTTGGCAGGTCAGGAGTGCAGGGTCGCCCAGAGACACCTCGCTGGTCCACAAATAGGCCGCGTCCCCATGCCTGCGCTCTGCGGCTTGAGATCGCCCGCCCCCGCTTGAGGCGGCTGACGCTCACGCGGGAAGAGATGGCGCCCAGAGTCACAGCGGGTCTCCCCGGTGGGGCCGTGGTCCCTGTTCGGCGGTTGGGCTCTCCGGAACTCCAGCGCCGCTTCGGATGGTGCTGAAGATAGTGTTTGGAGAAATGCCAGCGCGCCGGGATCCCCACAAGGCGAGAGGGAGTAGGAGGACCGCCCCCGAGATTATTGGCATCACGTCACTTCCAAGGCCAACCCATTGGGCGCCTGTCGAAGCGGCGGCGAGCAGGATGACTCCGACAATCAGGAGGATTGGATCACGCCATGTACGGAGCCTCGACGGCTGTTCCTGCACCTTTTCCTCATAAGTGGTGATCTGGTGATCGTCGAGCAGTCCCTGCCATCGCCCATGCATGACCCGTTGAAGTACCGTGCCCAGAATCTGTGCCAGCGGGCGTAATTCATCATTTCCCCTTGCTAGGACATCTCCCATGGCGAGGTGGACTGTATGGATTACATCCCTTATGTGGTCCCGTATTTCGTTCGCTCGCTCAAGGGAAATCCCAGGGAACCCGATGTTCACAGCATGGGCGAGCGTCAACCTCAGTCCATCCATTCTCTGGTTGAGGACGAGTGGGTGGACGGTTCCTTGGTAGGTGTCCACGCACATCGTAATCGTTGTTATCAGCCGCTCGGTGACCGTGGTGAAATAGGCCTCATGGATCCACCTGATGTAAAATTTACGGGTCATGTAGATGGAAAGGGCCATGCCGACGAGGTAAGAGCTAGATGGGGCCCACTCTGGAATTTTCGGATAATTGTGGACTGATGCTCGAGTTGCTATTCCTCCGATAGTGATTGCTCCTGTGGCTGCATATATTGCCGACCAGAGTATGGCGAGACGTATCTCCCTGGCTCTAAGCAGATGAGCCTTCAGATCGGAATGTCTGATCCCCTGGGTGCCGCAGAAGGTGCCAAGATCCATAGCTGCCCGCATGGCGAGGAGCGACGCTTTCGCGTGTGTCTTTTTGGTTCCGACGCTCGCCGTGGCGCGGAGGAATAGACCATTATTCCAAGGCGTGATTCGACAGATTAACTTCTCTGCTGCGAAGGTCGCGAATACGGTGGCGCACAGCGGGATCTCGATTGCGCCGACCCAGGCGTTGATCTGCCTATATGTCTCTGCTGTGCTCATCCGTCTCCCCCGATGTCGCAAGATGAGATCATCATTTCGCGTGTTGTTGGCTAGGGGGAAGGGAATGGCCAAACTGGTTCTGGTCCCGCCTTCCTGGTGGCTACCGTTGCCATCCGTCACCCGCTGTCATCACGTCCGCCGTCGTCCCACACGGAGTGGTAGCGGGGCAGTCGTCAGGGGCCCAGGTGGAGCGCCCTGCTGGACGAACGACCTGGGCCCCTGGCGGCTGGTCTGCTACGGCCCCCTGGGGCGGCGGCAGACGGGATGACAGCCCCCACCCCGACCCCACAACGCGCCCGCGGTTGCACGACTGGCCCCCGCATCCCGGAGTCGGAGTGCCCCCGCCGGAGGCATCTCGGTGAGTGATGAACCGCCGGCCCGTAGGGCTCAACTCACGCCCTTGGGCCTGCCCACCTACGGAGCCGGGTGCTTGACGAAGTAGGGAAACTCTTACCGCGCCTGCCGCGTCTCAAAGCTCGATCGGTCGGTACGCCAAGGCTCGGTCTACGACCTTCTCGGCGGTCAGGTTGGGGCCGGGTGTCAGAAGATGTAGTCGACAAGGTGCGGGCAGCGAAGGGCCAGTTGCAGGGTGGTCAGGGCTGCGTCTGCTTCGGCCTCTTCGGTGGTCGTGCCGTCCATGAGGTGCTGGACGAGGAGGACCGCCTTGTCGCGGGCCATGCTGTGAGGGGCTGGCCGTCGTGGCTGCGGACGTGGGGGCCTACGTCGTCCAGGGCGTCCAGGAGGCGGATCGCGAAGGCCTCGGACATGCGCTCGGCGACCTCGTCGGGGGTGAGCCTGGCGACCGCGGTCGATTCCTCGGATGTGCGCTCGGCCCCCGGAGGGCTTGCAACGGAAGACCAGGGGGCGATGCCGCCGCCGCTGGTTGCCGCTGCAGGACCACGTCGACACCTTCGGGACCGCCGAAGACGGGCGGCTCTTCTGCAGCGAGGGCGGGGGAGTGGTGTCGTCGTCCACCTACACCGGGCCTGGCAGGAGGTCCGGCTCCTCGCCCTGCCGTCAGCCGCGGTCGCTTCGCCTCTGGCGCGGCGTCCGTACGACCTGAGGCACTCGGCGCTCTCCACGTCGCTCAATGCCGGCGTGGATCCGACTGAGGTCGCCGCTCGGGCGGGCAACAGCGTGGAGGTCTTCCTCGGTCGGCACGCGAAGTGCCTCGACGGACGGCAGGAGGTCGGCAACCGCCGCATCGACGAGCTGCTCCGCGAGTACGAGTGAGAGTCGAGTAGCCGCGGTTCGAGGCCCTTGGGTGCATCCCGGGGGCCTTCGTGTTGTCCGGGCCGACCTGCGAGGTTTCGGCAGGAGTCAGGCCGCGAATAGGACGCAGAGGCTGTTATGCAGCTGCATGGCACGGCAGTTGGCTGCGCATACGCGAAGACCCCGTCTCAGCGTTGCCGCTGATGGCGGGGTCTTTAGGCACTTCCTGCGAAGTGCCCCCGGCAGGATTCGAACCTGCGCACACGGCTCCGGAGGCCGTTGCTCTATCCCCTGAGCTACGGGGGCGTGTCGTTCGCGTTGCGGCGACGGGTAGAACACTACCAGCTTCGGAGGGGTGATCAGGAACGGGTTTGTGGGGGAGTGGGGGTGGGGTCGCTCGGAGGGGGTGGAAGTGGGGAAAACCCGGACGCGGGGGCCGGGGGCGACCTACTCTCGAGTTGTGCCAGGCGCCTCGGGCCGGGTGCTTGTTGTCGACGACAACAAGGTCATCCGGCAGCTGATCAAGGTCAATCTCGAGCTGGAGGGCTTCGAGGTCGTGACCGCGGCCGATGGTGCCGAGTGTCTGGATGTGGTGCATCAGGTGCGCCCCGATGTGGTCACGCTTGATGTGGTCATGCCGCGGCTGGACGGGTTCGGGGCAGCCGCGCAGTTGCGGGCCGATCCACGGACCCGGGATCTGCCCGTGGCCATCGTGAGTGCCTGCACCCAGTACGAGGTCGAGACCGGGGTCGCCGCCGGGGTGGACGCCTTTGTCGCGAAGCCCTTCGAGCCGGCCGAGCTGGTGCGGATCGTACGGCGGCTCGTCGAGCGGAAGCGGGTCGCCGCGGGGCGGATCACCCCGTAGTCACCCCTGGCTTTCGCCCCGGCGTTCACATGGCGAAACCCTTCGCGGCCCGAGGGGGTCTCTCGCCTACGCTGGTCCCGTGAACCCCGCCGACCTCTCCCACCTCCTCGTGCGTGCCGTGCGCGGCGCCGTCGAGGGTGGAGAGCTGGGCGCGCCCGTTCCCGAGCGGGTGGTCGTCGAGCGGACCCGGCCCGGTGGGGTCGGGGAGTACGCCAGTGCCCTTGCCTTTCCGCTCGCCAAGGCCGCCGGACTGCGGCCCGCCGAGGTCGCCCGGCTGCTCGCCGGCCGGCTCGCCGGTGAGCCCGGGATCCGGTCCGTGGAGATCACCGGGGCCGGGTTCCTGAACTTCGAGCTCGACCCGGCCGGCAGCGTCGAGCGGCTGGTGCGTCAGGTGCGGGAGCAAGCTCAGGGATATGGGCGCCGTGCCGAAGTGGTCGGCGGTACGTCCGACCCCGCCGGTCCCGTCGATCGGGAAGGGGTTGTGCGGGAGGTCGTACGGCGGATTCGGTGGAGTCAAGGGACCGATCCGGGCCCGGTCGACGGCCTGGTCGTCGCGCCCCTCACCCGGCGCGATGCCGCCGACGTCCTGCGCCGCTTCGACGCCGGCACCGTGCGCTGGGCCATGCTCGCCACCCCTCGCCGCGAGACCCCCGCGTTCGGCCCCGCCCTCGCAGTGCAGCACGAGAGCAATCCCTCCTTCCAGGTGCGGTACGCCCACGCCCGTAGTCGTGCACTCAGTCGGAATGCCCGCCAGATCGGGGTGAGCAGTCAGCCCGGAGACGTACGTGACGTGCCTGGCGTCGGGGCGCTCTGCGATGCGCTCGGCGACTATCCGCTGGTCCTCGAGGCCGCCGCGCACCACGGCGAGCCCGAACGCCTCACCCGCCACCTCGGCGTGATCGCCGACGCCTTCCTCGACTTCCAGTACGGGGTGCTGCCCCTCGGGGACGAGAAACCCGAGGCCGCCCACCGCGCCCGGCTGGCTCTTGCCGAAGCCGCCGGGACGGTGCTGGCCGGCGGCCTGGCCCTGCTCGGCGTGGAAGCACCCGAACTGATCTAGTGAGTAGCGAGAGAGAGACATGAGCCGTTCAGCGCACCCCGCCGGGCCCCGGCACGCCGACGTCCTGCCCGAGGGCCACTACTCCCCGCCGCCCGCCGACCTGAACGCGCTGGACGAGAAGGTCTGGGCCCGTACGGTCGGCCGCGGCGAGGACGGTGTGGTCCGCGTCGGCGGGATCGAAGTGACCCGGCTCGCCGAGGAGTTCGGGACCCCCGCCTACTTCCTGGACGAAGAGGACTTCCGGCAGCGGTGCCGGGCGTGGGCGAACGCCTTCGGCAAGGACGCCGACGTGTTCTATGCCGGCAAGGCGTTCCTCTCCAAGGCCGTCGTGCGATGGCTGAAGGAAGAAGGGCTGAATCTCGACGTCTGCTCCGGTGGGGAGCTGGCCACGGCGCTGGCCGCCGGGATGCCCGCCGAGCGCATCGCCTTCCACGGCAACAACAAGTCCGTTGCGGAGATCCGGCGGGCCATCGAGGCCGGGGTCGGACGGATCGTGCTCGACTCCTTCCAGGAGATCGCGCGGGTGGCGCACGTGGCGCGCGAACTCGGCGTCCGCCAGCCCGTGCAGATCCGGGTGACCGTCGGCGTCGAGGCCCACACGCACGAGTTCATCGCGACCGCGCACGAGGACCAGAAGTTCGGCATCGCCGTCGCCGACGGGTCCGCCGCGGAGGCCGTCCGGCGCGCCCTCGGCCACGACAGCCTGGAGGTGCTCGGCGTCCACTCGCACATCGGCTCCCAGATCTTCGACATGGCCGGCTTCGAGGTCTCCGCCAAGCGGGTCGTGCGGCTGCTGGCCGCCGTCCGCGACGAGCACGGCATCGAGCTGCCCGAGATCGACCTCGGGGGCGGCCTGGGCATCGCCTACACCTCCGAGGACGACCCGCGCGAGCCGCACGAGATCGCCAAGGCGCTCAACGAGATCGTCGCCCGCGAGTGCGAGTCCGCCGGCCTGCGCGCCCCGCGCATCTCCGTGGAGCCCGGCCGCGCCATCGTTGGCCCCACCGCTTTCACCCTGTACGAGGTCGGGACGATCAAGCCGCTGGAGGGCCTGCGGACGTACGTCAGCGTGGACGGCGGCATGTCCGACAACATCCGGACCGCCCTGTACGACGCCGAGTACAGCGTGGCCCTGGTCTCCCGCCGCTCCGAGGCCGAGCCGATGCTCGCCCGGGTCGTCGGCAAGCACTGCGAGAGCGGGGACATCGTCGTCAAGGACGCGTTCCTGCCGGCCGACCTCGCGCCGGGCGACCTCATCGCCGTGCCCGCCACCGGCGCGTACTGCCGCTCCATGGCCAGCAACTACAACCACGTACTCCGGCCGCCGGTGGTGGCCGTACGCGACGGGGCGGCGCGGGTGATCGTCCGCCGGGAGACGGAGGAGGATCTCCTGCGCCTCGACCTCGGATGATGAAATAGACATCTCACTCATTGGACCGAGGATGGAATCCTCTGTCCATTGAGTGAGACTGGTTCACACAACCGGCCCGCAAGACCGCGGGCCGGGGCTGATCGAAGTGATCAAAAGATCGAAAGGCGTAGGTCTCATGATGCGTACGCGTCCGCTGAAGGTGGCGCTGCTGGGCTGTGGAGTGGTCGGCTCAGAGGTGGCGCGCATCATGACGACGCACGCCGACGACCTCACGCAGAGGATCGGCGCCCCCGTCGAGCTCGCCGGCGTGGCCGTACGGCGCCCCTCCAAGGTCCGCGACGGCATCGACCCGGCGCTGGTCACCACCGATGCGACCGCCCTGGTCAAACGCGGGGACATCGACGTCGTCATCGAGGTCATCGGCGGCATCGAGCCGGCCCGGACGCTGATCACCACCGCGTTCGAGCACGGCGCCTCCGTGGTCTCCGCGAACAAGGCGCTGCTCGCCCAGGACGGGGCCACCCTGCACGCCGCCGCCGAGGAGCACGGCAAGGACCTCTACTACGAGGCCGCCGTCGCCGGCGCCATCCCGCTGATCCGGCCGCTGCGCGAGTCCCTCGCCGGCGACAAGATCAACCGCGTCATGGGCATCGTCAACGGCACGACGAACTTCATCCTCGACAAGATGGACTCCACGGGCGCCGGCTACCAGGAGGCGCTGGACGAGGCCACCGCCCTCGGCTATGCCGAGGCCGACCCGACCGCCGACGTCGAGGGCTACGACGCCGCCGCCAAGGCCGCCATCCTGGCCGGCATCGCCTTCCACACCCGGGTCCGCCTCGACGACGTCCACCGCGAGGGCATGACCGAGGTCAGCGCCGCCGACTTCGCCTCCGCCAAGCGGATGGGCTGCACCATCAAGCTCCTCGCCATCTGCGAGCGGGCCGCCGACGGCGAGTCCGTCACCGCGCGCGTGCACCCGGCGATGATCCCGCTCAGCCACCCGCTCGCCTCCGTCCGCGAGGCGTACAACGCCGTCTTCGTCGAGGCGGAGGCCGCCGGGCGGCTCATGTTCTACGGTCCGGGGGCGGGCGGCGCGCCGACCGCCTCCGCCGTACTCGGCGACCTGGTCGCCGTCTGCCGCAACAAGCTCGCCGAGGCAACGGGGCCTGGCGAGTCGGCATACACCCAGCTGCCGGTCAGCCCCATGGGGGAGGTCGTCACCCGCTACCACATCAGCCTCGATGTGGCGGACAAGCCGGGTGTCCTCGCCCAGGTCGCGACCGTGTTCGCCGAGCACGGGGTGTCGATCGACACCGTCCGGCAGCAGGGCAAGGACGGTGAGGCCTCCCTCGTCGTCGTCACCCACCGCGCACCCGACGCAGCCCTCTCCGGGACCGTCGAGGCGCTGCGGAAGCTCGACACCGTCCGCGGTGTCGCCAGCATCATGCGTGTTGAAGGGGAGTAAGGACCCATGAGCAGCAATCGCACCCACCAGTGGCGCGGCATCATCGAGGAGTACCGGGACCGTCTGCCGGTGACCGACACGACTCCCGTGGTCACGCTCCGCGAGGGCGGCACGCCGCTCGTCCCCGCGCAGGTGCTCTCCGAGCGCACCGGCTGTGAGGTCCACCTCAAGGTGGAGGGCGCCAACCCCACCGGTTCCTTCAAGGACCGCGGCATGACCATGGCGATCACCCGGGCCAAGGAGGAGGGCGCCAAGGCGGTCATCTGCGCCTCCACCGGCAACACCTCGGCCTCCGCCGCCGCCTATGCGGTGCGCGCCGGGATGGTCTGCGCCGTACTGGTCCCGCAGGGCAAGATCGCGCTCGGCAAGATGGGCCAGGCGCTGGTGCACGGCGCCAAGATCCTTCAGGTCGACGGCAACTTCGACGACTGCCTGACGCTGGCGCGCCGGCTGTCCGACAACTACCCGGTCGCGCTGGTCAATTCCGTCAACCCGGTGCGTATCGAGGGCCAGAAGACGGCCGCGTTCGAGATCGTGGACGCGCTGGGCGACGCCCCCGACATCCACGTCCTGCCGGTCGGCAACGCCGGCAACATCACCGCGTACTGGCGGGGCTTCAAGGAGTACAAGGCCGACGGCCTGGCCTCCCGTACGCCCCGCGTGTGGGGTTTCCAGGCCTCCGGTTCCGCGCCCCTCGTGCGCGGCGAGGTCGTCAAGGAGCCGCACACCATCGCCACCGCGATCCGGATCGGCAACCCGGCCTCCTGGGAGTACGCGCTCGCGGCCCGGGATGAGTCGGGCGGCTTCATCGACGAGGTCACGGACCGTCAGATCCTGGCGGCCTACCGGCTGTTGGCCTCCCAGGAGGGCGTCTTCGTGGAGCCGGCCTCGGCCGCTTCGGTCGCCGGTCTGCTCAAGGCCGCCGAGCTGGGCCTGGTCGACCCGGGACAGAAGATCGTGTGCACCGTCACGGGCAACGGCCTGAAGGACCCCGACTGGGCGGTCGCCGGTGCACCGCAGCCGGTGACGGTTCCGGTCGACGCCGAGGCCGCAGCGGTCCGTCTCGGCCTGGTCTGAACATACGGCCGGCGCCGGATTCCGGAGGCTCCGCGGGGCCTTTGGAATCCGGCAAGCCGGGGCGTAGCGCCGCAAAATTGCGGCCATGGGCCCCGGCGAGCCGCGACACGCATCGTGCGCCTCCTGTGCGCCCTATGTCGCGACAGAACCTTCCTTCGATACGCTGTACTTACATCCGCCACCGCGCATATGACGCGGTGCTGCCCCGAGGGCCTTCGGGTGTCGTACGTTCTCCAGTACATTCACAGCGGAAGATCCCCAGCAGATCCCCAGCAGATCCCAGCAGGTCCCCGAGTGAGATCTCGCACAGTCACAAGGAGTGTCATCGAGCGATGGCCGGTCCCGCCTTCCGCGCCGCCGCCGTACGGGTGCGCGTCCCCGCCAGCAGTGCCAACCTCGGCCCCGGCTTCGATGCCCTGGGCCTGGCCCTGGGGCTCTACGACGACGTCGTCGTACGGGTGGCCGACTCCGGCCTGAACATCGACATCGCGGGCGAGGGCGCCGAGACGCTGCCCCGCGACGAGAGCCACCTCCTCGTACGGTCCATGCGCACGGCCTTCGACCTGCTCGGCGGGCAGCCGCGCGGCCTCGAAGTGGTCTGCGCCAACCGGATCCCGCACGGCCGCGGCCTCGGCTCCTCCTCGGCCGCCATCTGCGCCGGAATCGTCGCCGCCCGCGCCGTCACCATAGGCGGCGAGGCCAAGCTCGACGACGCGGCCCTGCTCGAACTCGCCACCGAGATCGAGGGCCACCCCGACAACGTCGCCGCCTGTCTGCTCGGCGGCTTCACCCTCGCCTGGATGGACGGCGGCAGCGCCAGGGCGATCAGGATGGACGCCGCGGATTCCATCGTTCCGGTGGTCTTCGTCCCCTCCAAGCCGGTCCTGACGGAGACCGCGCGCGGCCTGCTGCCGCGCAGCGTCCCGCATGTGGACGCGGCCGTCAACGCGGGTCGCGCAGGCCTGCTCGTGGAGGCCCTGACCAGGCGTCCCGAGCTGCTGCTGCCCGCCACCGAGGACCGGCTCCACCAGGAGTACCGGTCGCCGGCGATGCCGGAGAGCATCGCACTTGTGAACCGGCTGCGGGCGGATGGAGTGCCCGCGGTCATCTCCGGCGCGGGCCCGACGGTCCTTGCGCTGGTCGACAACGGCGCGGCCGACAAGGTCGCGCAGCTCGCGGGCGAGGGATGGGCGGCCAACCGGCTCGCACTCGACACCGCGGGCGCGAGCGTGCTTCCGCTGGGCAACCAGGGCGGCTGAACAGCAGCCGCCGGGGGTGGGGTGGTCGGGCAGGCCATCCCACCGGTCCGGGCGGAAGGGCGCGATTGCCGGTGAGTGAGAGGGGGAATGTCTGTTGGATCCGGTAGTGTTAGTCTCAAGTACGCATCCGAAGCC
Organism: Streptomyces sp. NPDC002054; assembly: GCF_040296685.1. Classification (NCBI taxonomy): domain Bacteria; kingdom Bacillati; phylum Actinomycetota; class Actinomycetes; order Kitasatosporales; family Streptomycetaceae; genus Streptomyces; species Streptomyces sp. NPDC002054. Next base: position 152,350 of record NZ_JBEOXT010000006.1, on the reverse strand, counting down.
GCCAAGGCTGGTTGCTCAGTGTCCCCATCAGGGACCACCTTTCTTCCGGGAGCCTCCCCAACTGCTTTGATCACTGCCAAGCAGTTTCGAGCACGCTCCGGAATCGGCGTGACACATTCCCACGCTTCCAGCTGGGGGGCTTCTCGCCGGAACCCATGCACGTATCTCGTATCTCTCCGCCGTATCGGGACGTATCGATAGCGGCGGACCACCGCCCCGGCACGGTCCACACCTAGGACCGAGGTCGGACAGCACAACCGGTCGCCGAGCCAGACAGGCCGACGTCCGCTCCAGGGAAGGACCCTTCGTGAGCGACACCACCGATCTGATGGGCGTTGCCGACACCTCTGTCGACACCAGTGCCCCCGCTGCGGGCACCGCCACGCCCAAGCGACGCCGCTCCGGCACCGGCCTTGAGGGCATGGTCCTCGCCGAGCTGCAGCAGGTCGCGTCCGGCCTCGGGATCAGGGGCACCGCGCGGATGCGCAAGAGCCAGCTGATCGAGGTCATCAAGGAGGCGCAGGCCGGAGGCGGCGCCCCCAAGGCCGCGGACTCCGCTGCCACCGAGACCAAGCCGAAGCGCCGCGCCACCAGCAAGGCCCGTACGGTCGAGGCCGCCGAGGCCCCGGCCGCGGCCCCCGCCGAGAAGCCGGCCGCGCAGGCGCAGATCGACATCCCGGGCCAGCCGGCCAGCGAGGACGCCCCGGCCGGCGAGCGCCGCCGCCGTCGCGCCACCGCCCCCTCCGGCAGCCCGGAGTCCGCGGTCGCGGCCACCGCCACCACCGTGGTGCAGGCCGAGCCGAAGACCGAGGTGCCCGCCGACCGGCAGCCCGAGGCCAAGGCCGACACCGCGACCGCCGCGCCCGCCACCACCGGCCAGGAGGCCGGCGAGGGCCGTGGTCGCCGGGATCGCCGGGATCGCCAGGACCGCAGCGAGCGCACCGAGCGCGCCGACCGCCAGGAGCGCGGCCAGCGTGACCGCCGCGACCGCGGCCAGGGCGGCGAGCAGGGCGGCCAGGGCGGCGGCCAGCAGGACCGCGGCGACCGCCAGCGCCAGCAGCAGGGCGGCGGCCGGGGTCAGGGTCAGGGCCAGGCCCAGCAGACCCAGGGCCGCCAGGACAACGGCCCGCAGGACGAATTCGATGACGAGGGCGGTCGGCGCGGCCGGCGCGGCCGGTACCGCGACCGCCGCGGGCGCCGTGGCCGCGAGGAGTTCGGCCCGAACGAGCCGCAGGTCGCCGATGACGATGTGCTGATCCCCGTCGCGGGCATCCTCGACATCCTCGACAACTACGCGTTCATCCGGACCTCGGGCTACCTGCCCGGCCCCAACGACGTGTACGTCTCCCTCGCCCAGGTCCGCAAGAACGGCCTGCGCAAGGGCGACCACACCACCGGTGCCGTGCGCCAGCCCAAGGACGGCGAGCGCCGCGAGAAGTTCAACGCGCTGGTGCGCCTGGACTCGGTCAACGGCATGGCGCCCGAATCCGGCCGTGGCCGCCCCGAGTTCAACAAGCTCACCCCGCTCTACCCGCAGGACCGGCTCCGCCTGGAGACCGACCCGGGCGTGCTGACCACCCGGATCATCGACCTCGTGTCGCCGATCGGCAAGGGCCAGCGCGGTCTGATCGTGGCCCCGCCGAAGACCGGTAAGACCATGATCATGCAGGCGATCGCCAACGCGATCACCACCAACAACCCCGAGTGCCACCTGATGGTCGTCCTGGTCGACGAGCGTCCGGAAGAGGTCACCGACATGCAGCGGTCGGTCAAGGGCGAGGTCATCTCCTCGACCTTCGACCGCCCGGCCGAGGACCACACCACCGTCGCCGAGCTGGCCATCGAGCGCGCCAAGCGTCTCGTCGAGCTCGGCCACGACGTGGTCGTCCTGCTGGACTCCATCACCCGTCTGGGCCGCGCGTACAACCTCGCGGCGCCCGCCTCCGGCCGCATCCTGTCCGGTGGTGTCGACTCGACCGCGCTGTACCCGCCGAAGCGCTTCTTCGGTGCCGCGCGCAACATCGAGGACGGCGGCTCGCTGACCATCCTGGCCACCGCGCTCGTCGAGACCGGCTCGCGCATGGACGAGGTGATCTTCGAGGAGTTCAAGGGCACCGGCAACATGGAGCTCAAGCTCGACCGGAAGCTCGCCGACAAGCGGATCTTCCCCGCCGTCGACGTCGACCCGTCGGGTACGCGCAAGGAGGAGATCCTCCTCAACAGCGAGGAGCTCGCCATCGTCTGGAAGCTGCGCCGGGTGCTGCACGCGCTCGACTCGCAGCAGGCCATCGAGCTGCTGCTCGACAAGATGAAGCAGACGAAGTCGAACGCCGAGTTCCTGATGCAGATCGCCAAGACGACCCCGTCGTCCGGCAACAACGACTAGTACGCCCGGCACGTCCTCGCGTACGTCCTGCGCCGCCCCCACCCGACAGGGTGGGGGCGGCGCTGCCGTAGGATCACCGCACCTCTCAACTCCACGGCAGAAAAGAAGGATCCGCGCGTGCACATAGGCACTTCGCGCCTCGCGGTCCCCGTCGCCGTGTCCGTCCTCGCCCTGTTCGGTACAGGGCTGACGGCCACCAGCGCGCAGGCCGCGTCCAACCCCGTTCCCACCGAGCGCGAACTCGGCGAACGGGTCGCCAAGTCCATGACGGCCGACCAGGCGAAGCGGGCGGTCTCCAAGACCCCCGCCAAGACCCCCGCCCCGAAGCCGTCCGGACCGCCGCAGACCGCCCCGATGATCATCGGTGGCACCGGCGAGACCATCGCCAACGCGCCCTGGATGGCGCAGCTGCACTACCTCGACGACCGCAACACCCCCACCGACAGCAGCGACGACGAGGCGTTCTTCTGCGGGGGCACCGTCGTCGCCCCCACGAAGATCCTCACCGCCGCGCACTGCGTCGAGGGCCTCGACTGGACCCTGGACAGCGTCGTGGTGGTGGGCGCGACCAAGCTGCCGGCGAGGGACGCCTCCGGTCAGACCAACTGGCAGGGCGGCACCCCGGTGACCGTCAGCCGCCAGTGGCTGCACGGGGCGTACAACACCGTCAGCACGGACAACGACGTGGCGGTGCTGACCCTCAGCAAGCCGGTGGGCGTCAAGCCGCTGCCGATGGCGCGCAGCACGGACACCGGCCTGTACCAGGCCGGCCAGTACGCCGACGCCTACGGCTGGGGCCGCTACACCTCCACCAGCCAGGCCATCTCGCCGAGCCTCAAGAAGGTCGGCATGCCCCTGGTGTCGGACAGCACCTGCGGGCAGTTCTGGGGGAGCAACCTGATCCCCAACCGCATGGTCTGCGCCGGCCAGCCCGCCACGGGCAGCGACTCCGGCACCAACACCACCTGCAACGGCGACTCCGGCGGCCCGCTGGTCCGCAACGGCCGCCTGATCGGCGTGGTCTCCTGGGGCGTCGACGGCTGCGTCTACAAAGGCGCTTACGGCGTTTATGCAAAAGCCAGCACCTACGCCGGTGCGATCCGGGCCCGGGTGAACGACACCGACTGGAACAAGGACGGCAAGGCCGACCTGCTGGCCCGCCGGGCCTCCGACGGCAAGCTGTTCCCGTTCCACTCGCGGTCCGGCAGCCTCTCCTGGCAGGCATCGGTGCCGGGCGACTACCGCTCCACCAACCTGGCCGTGCAGGCCGACCTGGACCGGGACGGCGTACAGGACATCGTCCGCCGCACCACCGCGGGCGACCTGTTCCGGACCCACTACGTCACCGGGAAGGGCTGGCAGCACACCAAGCTCACCGGCGGCTGGCAGACCCGCCGTGCCGTCGTCGCGCCCGGCGATGTCACCGGCGACGACCTGCCCGACCTGCTCTCGGTGTACGACACCGGCAAGCTGGTCATCCACCCCGGTGACGGCCGTGGCAGCTTCGCTGCCGAGGTCGACGCCGGACCGGGCTGGCAGGCGTACCTGAACCTGGTCGGCCACGGCGACTTCAACGGCGACGGCAAGGCCGACCTGCTGGCCCGTACCGCCGCCGGTGCGGTCTACCTCTACAAGGGCACGGGCAACGCCGGGTTGAACGCCTTCGCGCCGCGCGTCCAGGTGACCACGCTGGGCAAGACCTACAGCCGGTTCGCCACGGTCGGCGATGTGAACAACGACGGTACGCCCGACCTGCTGGCCCGCGAGGGCGACGTGCTGTGGCTGTTCCCGGGCACCGGGAACACCTCGGGTGCGACCTTCGGGACCCGCCAGCACTACGGGACGGCCTGGGGCCAGTTCGACATCTTCAGCTGACAGCCCGCCCGGATCGCCCGGATCCACCTGTGTGCCCACCGTGCTCTGCACGGTGGGCACACGGCTTTCCACACTCCTCCCGCCCCTCCTGGAACCCCCTGCGGCGGTACGCCGTCTGGATAGAGGGGGCATAACGCGGACATGCGGACATACGGTGCGCGACAGGACTGAGGAGCGTATGAGCGAGGACAGCATGGGCCCGGGCCACCGGGCCGGGGCGGGTCACCGACGGAAACCACCGAAACGCCGCCGGGCGGTCGCGATCGCCGCGTGGACCGCGGCCGGTGTGCTGGTCCTGGGCGGGGCGGGCCTCGGCTACTACTACGTCAAGTTCAACGGGAACCTGAAGAGCGTCGACATCGACGCGGCCCTCGGCACGGACCGCCCGGCGGACGTGGACAACGGCTCCATGGACATCCTGGTCCTCGGCTCGGACTCGCGCGACGGCGCCAACTCCGAGTACGGCAGGGACGACGGCGGCTCCGCCCGCTCCGACACCGCGATGATCGTCCACCTCTACGAGGGCCACGAGAAGGCGAGCGTCATATCGATCCCCCGGGACACCCTGGTCACCCGGCCCTCCTGCCAGACCTCCGCCGGAACGACCGACCCCGGCGGCCCGCGCCGGATGTTCAACGAGTCGTTCACCGTCGGCGGCGCCGCCTGCGCGGTCAAGACCGTCGAGCAGATGTCGGGGATCCGGATGGACCACTACATCGAGGTCGACTTCACCGGCTTCAAGAAGATCGTCGACAACCTGGGCGGGGTCGAGGTCACCACCACCAAGCCGATCAAGGACAGTGCCAGCCACCTCGACCTGCCGGCCGGCACCCACAAGCTCAACGGCGAACAGTCCCTCGGGCTGGTCCGCACCCGCAAGAGCGTCGGCGACGGCAGCGACCTGGGCCGCATACAGCTCCAGCAGGCCTTCATGAAGGCGCTCATCAAGCAGGTCAAGGGCATCGGGATGTTCGACAACCCCAAGAGGCTCCTCGACCTCGCCGACACCGCCACCAAGGCGATCACCACGGACTCCAAGCTCGGCGACGTGAAATCGCTGATGGGCTTCGCCTCCGGACTGCAGGGCATCGACTCCCAGGACCTCCAGATGATCACCCTGCCGGTGGGCGGGGACCCCCGCGACCCCAACCGGGTGGTCCCGCTCACCAAGGAATCCCGGCTGGTCTGGGACGCGCTCCTCAAGGACGCCCCGATCCCCGCCGAGGCCACCGCGAACTCGGCCGGCGACAAGGGCACCGCAGGTACCCTCGTCCGCTGACGGGCGCCGCTGCGGGCGCCGCACGGCCCTCGGCGGGCCCCCGGAATAGACCGGCCCCCCACCCTGTTGAACGGACCGTCCTCGAATTTTGTCAGGCGGGCCAGTCCTGGCAGACTGGTACGTCGGCCCCGGTTCACGCATGGAGCAATTCCGCGTCCTGCGACCCGGCGCCCTCCCGAAACTAGGAGACACCTTGAAGCGCGAGATCCACCCCGAGTACGTCGAGACCCAGGTCAGCTGCACCTGCGGCGCGTCGTTCACCACCCGTAGCACCCTGACCGAGGGCACCATCCGTGCCGAGGTCTGCTCCGAGTGCCACCCGTTCTACACGGGCAAGCAGAAGATCCTCGACACCGGTGGCCGTGTGGCCCGCTTCGAGGCCCGCTTCGGCAAGGCTGCCGCCAAGAAGTAGCGCGACTCCGGCGCCGGTCTCCGGCCGCCCCCTGTCCATGCGGGGGCGGCCGGACCGGCGCCTTTGTCGTCCCGCAGCCCAGCCAGCCCCGTTTTTTCGTACTTTCACCCCAGGAGCCCCCGATGTTCGAGGCGGTCGAGGAACTGGTCGGCGAGCACGCCGATCTTGAGAAGAAGCTCGCCGACCCGTCGGTCCACTCCGATCAGGCCAACGCGCGCAAGCTCAACAAGCGCTACGCGGAGCTGACCCCGATCATCGCGACCTTCCGGGCGTGGAAGCAGTCGGCCGAGGACATCGAGACGGCCAAGGAGCTGGCCGCCGACGACCCGGACTTCGCCGCGGAGGTGAAGGAGCTCGGAGCCCACCGCGAGGAGCTCACCGAGAAGCTGCGGCTGCTGCTGGTCCCGCGCGACCCCAGCGACGACAAGGACGTCCTCCTGGAGGTCAAGGCGGGCGCCGGCGGCGACGAGTCCGCCCTGTTCGCCGGCGACCTGCTGCGCATGTACCTGCGCTACGCCGAGCGCGTGGGCTGGAAGACCGAGATCATCGACGCCACCGAGTCCGAGCTCGGCGGCTACAAGGACGTCCAGGTCTCCGTCCGCACCAAGGGCGGCCAGGGCGCCACCGAGCCCGGCCAGGGCGTCTGGGCGCGACTGAAGTACGAGGGCGGAGTGCACCGCGTACAGCGCGTCCCCGCCACCGAGTCCCAGGGCCGCATCCACACCTCCGCCGCCGGCGTGCTCGTCACCCCGGAGGCCGAGGAGGTCGAGGTCGAGATCAACGCCAACGACCTCCGCATCGACGTGTACCGCTCCTCCGGCCCCGGCGGCCAGTCCGTCAACACCACCGACTCGGCCGTGCGCATCACGCACCTCCCGACCGGTGTGGTCGCCTCCTGCCAGAACGAGAAGAGCCAGCTCCAGAACAAGGAGCAGGCCATGCGCATCCTGCGTTCGCGCCTGCTGGCCGCCGCGCAGGAAGCCGCCGAGCAGGAGGCCGCGGACGCCCGCCGCAGCCAGGTCCGCACCGTGGACCGCTCCGAGAAGATCCGTACGTACAACTTCCCGGAAAACCGGATCTCGGACCACCGGGTCGGCTTCAAGGCGTACAACTTGGACCAGGTGCTCGACGGCGACCTCGACGCGGTCATCCAGGCCTGCGTGGATGCCGACTCCGCCGCGAAGCTCGCCGCCGCGCAGTAACCCGCAGCTCCAGGGAGCGACCGCTCCACACCCCGTACGACAGCAGCCCGGAGGACCAGCGCAGATGAACTTGCTGCTTGCCGAGGTGGCACAGGCCACCCAGCGGCTGGCCGCCGCCGGCGTGCCCTCACCGCGCTTCGACGCGGAAGAGCTCGCCGCGTGGGTGCACGGCGTCAAGCGGGGGGAACTGCACCACGTCAAGGACACCGACTTCGACGCCCGCTACTGGGAGGCCGTCGCCCGCCGCGAGGCCCGGGAACCGCTCCAGCACATCACCGGGCGGGCCTTCTTCCGCTACCTGGAGCTCCAGGTGGGCCCCGGGGTCTTCGTGCCGCGCCCGGAGACCGAGTCGGTGGTGGACTGGGCCATACAGGCCGTCCGCGCCATGGACGTGGTCGAGCCGCTGATCGTGGACCTGTGCACGGGCTCCGGCGCCATCGCCCTGGCCATGGCCCAGGAGGTGCCGCGGTCCCGGGTGCACGCGGTCGAGCTGTCGGAGGACGCGCTCGTCTACACCCGCAAGAACGCCGCGGGCTCCCGGGTCACCGTCCACCAGGGCGACGCGCTGCGCGCCCTGCCCGAGCTGGACGGCCAGGTCGACCTGGTCATCTCCAACCCGCCGTACATCCCGCTCACCGAGTGGGAGTACGTCGCCCCCGAGGCCCGGGACCACGACCCCGAGATGGCGCTGTTCTCCGGCGAGGACGGCCTCGACACCATCCGCGGCATCGAGCGCACCGCGCACCGGCTGCTGCGGCCCGGCGGCATCGTCGTCGTCGAGCACGCCGACACCCAGGGCGGCCAGGTCCCGTGGATCTTCGCCGAGGAGCTGGGCTGGGCCGACGCCGCCGACCACCCGGACCTGAACAACCGCCCGCGCTTCGCGACGGCCCGCAAGGCCATGCCGTGACCGGCGCGACCGTTCCCCCCACCCCCCAGCTGCACGAGGAGAACCGCTGATGGCCCGGCGATACGACTGCAACGACGCGACGGACCGCAAGACGGGTCTGCGTGAAGCGGCATCGGCCGTGCGCCGCGGCGAGCTCGTCGTGCTGCCGACCGACACCCTGTACGGGATCGGCGCGGACGCCTTCAGCGCGGAGGCCGTCGGCGACCTGCTGGCCGCCAAGGGCCGCGGGCGCAACATGCCCACCCCCGTGCTGATCGGCTCCCCGAACACCCTGCACGGGCTGGTCACCGACTTCTCCGAGCAGGCCTGGGAGCTTGTCGACGCGTTCTGGCCGGGCGCCCTCACCCTGGTCGCCAGGCACCAGCCCTCGCTGGCCTGGGACCTGGGCGAGACCGGCGGCACCGTCGCCGTACGGATGCCGCTGCACCCGGTGGCGATCGAGCTGCTCACCGAGGTCGGCCCGATGGCCGTGTCCTCCGCCAACCTGACCGGGCACCCGGCGCCGGAGGACTGCGACGCGGCCCGCGCGATGCTCGGCGACTCGGTCTCCGTCTACCTGGACGGCGGCCCGACCCCCGGCATCCAGCCCTCCTCCATCGTCGACGTCACCGGCAAGGTTCCGGTCCTCCTCCGGGAAGGGGCCCTCACCGCCGACCAGCTGCGGGAGGTCGTACCCGACCTCGAGGTGGCCCCGTGAGCCCTGAGGGGCGTGGCATAGCTGGGGGAGACTCTTTCCGCATACTCCACGTCAGCACCGGCAACGTGTGCCGCTCGCCGATCACCGAGCGGCTGACACGGCATGCTCTGGCGGTCCGCCTCGGCCAGACCTCCACCGGAGGCCTGATCGTGGAGAGCGCCGGCACCTGGGGCCACGAGGGCGCGCCCATGGAGGCGAACGCGGCGGCGGTGCTGGCCGACTTCGGCGCCGACGCCTCCGGCTTCACCGGGCGGGAGCTCCTCGACGAGCACGTCATACGCGCCGACCTGGTGCTGACCGCCACCCGCGACCACCGCGCCCAGGTCATCTCGATGGGCCACTCGGCGGGCCTGCGCACCTTCACCCTGAAGGAGTTCACCCGGCTGGTCCGCGCCATAGATCCGGCCACGCTGCCGCCGCTGGACGACGGGATGGCGGAGCGGGCCCGTGCGCTGGTGCGGGCGGCGGCGGCGCTGCGGGGGTGGCTGCTGGCCCCGTCGCCGGATGCGGACGAGGTGTACGACCCGTACGGGGCGCCGATCACGTTCTTCCGCTCGATCGGCGACGAAATCAGCCAGGCCTTGGACCCGGTGGTGACTGCTTTGACGGGCGTGACGGCGCGCCGCTGACCACGCGCGGGCCGGCCCCTCGGCGGCCGGAGGCCGGCGCAGCGGGCCGATGCCCGGGAGGCCCCCTGGGGCCGAGCGGTGCGAGGGCCGCGTCAAGGAGAGGTCCCGGCCACGCTGCCGCCGCTGGACGACGGGATGGCGGAGCGGGCCCGGGCGCTGGTGCGGGCGGCGGCGGCGCTGCGGGGGTGGCTGCTGGCCCCGTCGCCGGATGCGGATGAGGTGTACGACCCGTACGGGGCGCCGATCACGTTCTTCCGCTCGATCGGCGACGAAATCAGCCAGGCCTTGGACCCGGTGGTGACTGCTTTGACGGGTGTGACAGCGCGCCGCTGAGGCGTGCGGGCCACGTTAAGGAGACTGCGGGCCGTCGTCGGGCGGTGGGGGGTTTGCGGATCTAGAGTGGGCGTACCCGGTACCCCCACTGCTCGGGAGCGCGCCATGACCGTCATCACCGAGCCGGCGGCGGACGTCCTGCGCCGGCAGGACCCCCAGATGGCCGACGTCCTCGCGGGGGAGCTCCAGCGCCAGTCCGGCACCCTCCAGCTGATCGCCGCCGAGAACTTCACCTCGCCCGCGGTTCTCGCCGCCCTCGGCTCCGTACTCGCCAACAAGTACGCCGAGGGCTATCCCGGCGCCCGCCACCACGGCGGCTGCGAGTACGCCGACCACGCGGAGCGGATCGCCGTCGAGCGGGCCCGCGCGCTGTTCGGCGCCGAGCACGCCAATGTGCAGCCGCACTCCGGCTCGGCCGCGGTGCTCGCCGCGTACGCCGCGCTGCTGAAGCCGGGGGACACCGTCCTCGCGATGGGGCTGCCGTACGGCGGGCACCTCACCCATGGCTCCCCGGCCAACTTCTCCGGCCGCTGGTTCGACTTCGTCGGGTACGGGGTCGACGCCGAGAGCGGGATCATCGACTACCGGCAGGTGCAGGAGCTCGCCCACTCCCACCGGCCCAAGGCCATCGTCTGCGGGTCGATCTGCTACCCGCGGCACCCCGAGTACTCCGCCTTCCGGGAGATCGCCGACGAGGTCGGGGCCTACCTGATCGTGGACGCGGCCCACCCGATCGGCCTGGTCGCCGGCGGCGCCGCCCCGAGCCCGCTGCCGTACGCCGATGTGGTCTGCGCGACCACCCACAAGGTGCTGCGCGGCCCCCGCGGCGGCATGATCCTCTGCGGCGCCGAGCTCGCCGAGCGGATCGACCGCGCGGTGTTCCCGTTCACCCAGGGCGGCGCCCAGATGCACACCATCGCCGCCAAGGCGGTGGCCTTCGGGGAGGCCGGCACCCCGGCCTTCGCCTCGTACGCGCACCGGGTCGTGAGCAATGCCCGCACCCTCGCCCGGGCCCTGGCCGAGCAGGGCTTCGTCCTCACCACCGGCGGTACCGACACCCACCTCATCACCGCCGACCCGGCACCCCTGGGCATCGACGGACGGGCCGCCCGCGGCCGTCTGGCGGCTGCCGGGATGGTGCTGGACACCTGTGCCCTGCCGTACGGGGACCAGCGCGGCATCCGGCTCGGTACGGCCGCGGTGACCACCCAGGGGATGGGGGAGGCGGAGATGACGGAGATCGCCCGGCTGTTCGGCAGCGCACTGCGCGGGGACCCGGCGCAGACCCGCACGACGGTGGCAGAGCTGGCACTCACCTTTCCCCCTTATGGGGAGTAATAACGGCAAACAGGACGTACTGGAACCGGGAAGGGTCCCCCTCGCGTCCTCGAACCCGGGTACATCGCAGCTAATGTGTGGGGCTGAGATGGCCGGCGATACATCTGGGGCAGCCCGTGCGTGAATATCTGCTGACGCTTTGCGTCACGGTCGCGGTGACCTACCTGCTCACCGGGCCGGTGCGCAAGTTCGCGATCGCGGTCGGCGCGATGCCGCAGATCCGGGCGCGCGACGTGCACCGGGAGCCGACTCCGCGGCTGGGCGGCATCGCCATGTTCGGCGGACTCTGCGCCGGCCTGCTGGTCGCCGACCACCTGCAGAACCTCAACGGGGTCTTCGAGCTGTCGAACGAGCCGCGGGCCCTGCTCTCCGGGGCGGCGCTGATCTGGCTGATCGGTGTGCTGGACGACAAGTTCGAGATCGACGCCCTGATCAAGCTCGGCGGACAGATGATCGCCGCCGGTGTGATGGTCATGCAGGGCCTGACCATCCTGTGGCTGCCGATCCCCTTCGTCGGCACGGTCTCGCTCACCCAGTGGCAGGGCAACCTCCTCACCGTCGCCCTGGTGGTCATCACCATCAACGCGGTGAACTTCGTGGACGGCCTGGACGGGCTCGCGGCCGGCATGGTCTGCATCGCAGCCGCCGCGTTCTTCATGTACGGCTACCGCATCTGGTACGGCTACGGCATCGAGGCCGCGGCCCCCGCGACCCTGTTCGCCGCCATCCTGATGGGCATGTGCCTGGGCTTCCTGCCGCACAACATGCACCCCGCCCGGATCTTCATGGGGGATTCCGGCTCCATGCTGATCGGCCTGGTGCTGGCGGCCGGGGCCATCTCCATCACCGGACAGGTGGACCCCGACGCGATGGCCCTGTGGGCCGGCGGTGAGCGCAACGCGACCCATGCGATGCTCCCGGTCTTCATCCCGCTGCTGCTGCCGCTGACGATCACCGCACTGCCGGTGGCGGACCTGGTGCTGGCCATCGTGCGGCGCACCTGGAAGGGCCAGTCGCCGTTCGCGGCGGACCGCGGGCACCTGCACCACCGGCTGCTGGAAATCGGTCACTCGCACAGCCGAGCCGTTCTCATCATGTACTTCTGGTCGGCCCTGATCGCCTTCGGCACGGTGGCCTATTCGGTCAATTCGACCTCGATGTGGATCGTGCTGGTCATCGCCGGACTGAGCGGGGTCGGGCTGGTCCTGCTCCTGCTGCCGCGCTTCAGCCCGCGCGCCCCGCGCTGGGCCGAGAGCCTGGTCCCGCCCCGCTACCGGCACGCCGAGCGGGCCGCCGAGGCCGCTGCGGAGGCGGCTGCGGAGGCGGCTGCGGAGGCGGCGGTCCGGGAGGCCACCGGCAAGGAGCCGGAACCGGCCCGGGTGCTCGCCGGCGGCGTCTCGGGCGTCAACGGAGCGACCGCGGTAGGCCCCCGTTCGCGCTTCCCCGACCGGCGGAAGGCCGGATCGGCGCGCTGACGTACGCTTTTCCTAACGGGAGCGATCGCCCTATATCAGACAGATCGGCTCCCTGTCCTGCACACACGTGCGCGGTAGCCCTCATGTGTGACAGTGAGCACACCCGACAGGTAAAGACCTCATCAAATAGTTTGTGATACCGTTCACTAAACCCGGCGACAGAGCCGAAGGACCGTAGTGCGACGGTCCATTGGCCCGAGGTTCTCTCTCGGACCGGGATTACGCTCGTCCCCGTACGAGTCCCGTGCCCCCACCATCATGCGGAGCCCCCGCCATGCGGTCTGATGACGTCCGATCCCTCCTGCAAGCAGCCGTACCCACCGCTGTCGTCGGCGCTGTTGCCGCCGTCATCAGCGCCGTGGTTGCCGGCGGCAAGGGGGCGCTTGGCGCCGTCGTTGCGACCCTGGTCGTGATCCTCTTCATGGGTATCGGGTTCGTGGTGCTGCAGCGGACCGCAAGGTCGCTGCCGCATCTGTTCCAGGCAATGGGGCTCATGCTCTATACGGCACAAATTCTGCTGCTGTTCATCTTTGTCGCCGTGTTCCAGGACACCACCCTGTTCAACCCCAAGGCCTTCGCGATCACGCTGGTCGTCGCCACCCTCGCGTGGATCGGCGCACAGACCCGTGCCCACATGAAGGCCAAGATTCTTTACGTCGAGCCCGAAAAATCGGGGCCGAAGCCGTGAACGGTAGGGCCGGGATAAGTGGGCGTTCGAGTTCCTGCTATCGTCCGGTGCCAACTGCGGCACTGCGGGCTCGGGTATCTGAAGCTGACGCCTGTTCCATCGCGAGGCTCGATGCCTGACTGCCGCCCCACCATCCGTAACACCAGTCCAGTGCCGAACCGCGGCTGCGCGCCGCGCCGACACAACGAGGTTGCCGTACCTATGCGCCACGCTGAAGGAGCCCGCGGTGAGTGCTGACCCGACGCAGGTGCTCGCCTTCGAGACCGACTGTCACATCTTCGACGGATGTGGCTTCCCGGCCCCGGGCCTGCACTCGTTCCTCTTCGAGCCGATCTTCGGTGACGCGGACAGCAGCTTCGGATATTTCAACAAGACGATGCTGCTTGCCCTCCTGGGCACCGTCATCATCGTCGGCTTCTTCTGGGCCGCCTTCCGCAAGCCGAAGCTGGTTCCGGGCAAGTTTCAGATGGTTGCCGAGGCCGGCTACGACTTCGTCCGCCGCGGGATCGTCTACGAGACGCTGGGCAAGAAGGAGGGCGAGAAGTACGTCCCCTTCATGGTGGCGGTGTTCTTCTTCGTCTGGATGATGAACCTCTGGTCGATCATCCCGCTGGCGCAGTTCCCGGTGACCTCGATCATCGCGTACCCGGCCGTCCTCGCTCTGATCGTCTACGGCATCTGGATGTCCGTGACCTTCAAGCGCCACGGCTTCGTGGGTGGCCTCAAGAACCTCACGGGCTACGACAAGTCGCTCGGCGCGGTCCTCCCGCTGGTCATGCTCATCGAGTTCTTCTCGAACGTCCTGGTCCGCCCGTTCACCCACGCGGTCCGACTGTTCGCGAACATGTTCGCCGGTCACACCCTGCTGCTGCTGTTCACCATCGCCAGCTGGTACCTGCTGAACGGCATCGGCATCGCCTACGCGGGTGTCTCGTTCGTGATGGTCATCGTGATGACCGCCTTCGAGCTCTTCATCCAGGCTGTCCAGGCGTACGTCTTCGTCCTCCTGGCCTGCAGCTTCATTCAGGGCGCGCTCGCCGAGCACCACTGATCGCCCGCTCCAAGCCCCCATTCGTCCGGTGGCCAACCCCCACCGGTCCGTGAAAGAGAAGGAAGAACTGGCATGTCCCAGACCCTTGCCGCTGTCTCTGGCTCCCTCGGCTCCATCGGTTACGGTCTCGCGGCCATCGGCCCGGGCGTCGGCGTCGGCATCATCTTCGGTAACGGCACCCAGGCGATGGCCCGTCAGCCCGAGGCTGCCGGTCTGATCCGCGCCAACCAGATCCTCGGTTTCGCATTCTGTGAGGCGCTCGCCCTCATCGGTCTGGTCATGCCGTTCGTCTACGGCAAGTGATCTTCGGATCCCGATCAGCCCCCTAGACGAAAGGCACTGACGTGAACCTCTTGGTTCTCGCGGCTGAGGAGCCCCAGAGCCCCCTCATTCCGCCGCTCCCCGAGCTGGTCATCGGTCTGATCGCCTTCCTCATCGTCTTCGGCTTCCTCGCCAAGAAGCTCCTCCCGAACATCAACAAGGTTCTGGAAGAGCGTCGCGAGGCCATCGAAGGCGGCATCGAGAAGGCAGAGGCCGCCCAGGTAGAGGCCCAGAGCGTTCTGGAGCAGTACAAGGCCCAGCTCGCCGAAGCCCGCCACGAGGCCGCTCGCCTGCGCCAGGAAGCGCTCGAGCAGGGCACTGCGCTCAAGGAAGAGCTGCGCGCAGAGGGCCAGCGGCAGCGTGAGGAGATCATCGCTGCCGGCCACGCCCAGATCGAGGCCGACCGCAAGGCCGCCTCGCAGGCGCTGCGCCAGGACGTGGGCAAGCTCGCCACCGACCTGGCCGGCAAGCTCGTCGGTGAGTCCCTCGAGGACCACGCCCGGCAGAGCCGCACCATCGACCGCTTCCTCGACGAGCTCGAGGAGAAGGCCGAGGCGGCCCGATGAACGGAGCGAGCCGCGAGGCACTGCACGCCGCGCGCGAGCGCCTCGACGCGCTGACGGACAACACGTCCGTCGACGTGGCGAAGCTCGCCGGCGAGCTGGCTGCCGTCACCGCGCTGCTCGACCGCGAGGTCTCGCTGCGTCGGGTCCTCACCGACCCGGCGCAGTCCGGCGAGGCCAAGGCCGAGCTGGCCGGGCGCCTGCTCGGCGGCCAGGTGGGCGGGGAAACCCTCGACCTGGTGTCCGGCATGGTCCGGTCCCGCTGGTCGCAGTCGCGTGACCTGGTGGACTCGCTGGAGGAGCTGGCGAACACCGCCGACCTCACCGCGGCCCAGCAGGCCGATGCGCTCGACAACGTCGAGGACGAGCTGTTCCGCTTCGGCCGGATCGTCGCCTCGAACACCGAGCTGCGCGCCGCGCTGACCGACAAGGCCGCCACCGTCTCCGCCAAGGGCGAGCTGCTCCGCAGCCTGCTCGGCGGCAAGGCGAACGCTGCGACCGAGCGTCTGGTCACGCGTCTGGTCACGCACCCGCGTGGACGTAGCCTGGAAGCGGGACTCGAGTCCCTTTCCACGCTCGCCGCGGAGCGCCGCAACCGCATGGTCGCCACCGTGACCACCGCGGTTCCGCTCAGCGACGTGCAGAAGCAGCGTCTCGGTGCGGTGCTGGCCAAGCTGTACGGCCGCCAGATGCACCTCAACCTCGACGTGGACCCTTCGGTCCTCGGCGGGATCGAGGTGCGGGTGGGCGACGAGGTCATCAACGGCACCATCGCGGAGCGTCTCGCCGAGGCGTCCCGCCGCATGGCCGGCTGACCCAGCCCGCGCCACCCAACCTAAGAAAAGCATTTCCAGCGGCCCGGTTGGGCCGTGCAGAACTTGCAGAAGATTCCTGGGGGTCGCCCCCAGACCCCTATGAAGCTTCAGGCCCAACAAGGAGAGCAGGGAACCCAGATGGCGGAGCTCACGATCCGGCCGGAGGAGATCCGGGACGCGCTGGAGACCTTTGTCCAGTCGTACAAGCCGGACGCGGCCTCGCGCGAGGAGGTCGGAACGGTCAGCGTTGCCGGCGACGGCATCGCGAAGGTGGAGGGCCTGCCCTCCGCCATGGCGAACGAGCTGCTGAAGTTCGAGGACGGCACCCTCGGTCTCGCCCTCAACCTCGAGGAGCGCGAGATCGGTGCGATCGTCCTCGGCGAGTTCAGCGGTATCGAGGAGGGCCAGCCGGTGCAGCGCACCGGTGAGGTTCTCTCCGTAGGCGTCGGCGAGGGCTACCTCGGCCGCGTGGTCGACCCGCTCGGCAACCCGATCGACGGTCTCGGCGAGATCGCGACCGAAGGCCGCCGCGCCCTCGAGCTGCAGGCCCCGGGCGTCATGGTCCGTAAGTCGGTGCACGAGCCGATGCAGACCGGCTACAAGGCCGTCGACGCCATGGTGCCGATCGGCCGTGGCCAGCGTCAGCTGATCATTGGTGACCGTCAGACCGGCAAGACCGCTCTGGCCGTCGACACCATCATCAACCAGCGCGACAACTGGCGCTCGGGCGACGTGAACAAGCAGGTCCGCTGCATCTACGTCGCCATCGGTCAGAAGGGCTCCACCATCGCCTCCGTGCGCGGTGCCCTGGAAGAGGCCGGCGCGCTCGAGTACACGACCATCGTCGCCGCCCCGGCGTCCGACCCGGCCGGCTTCAAGTACCTGGCGCCCTACACCGGCTCCGCCATCGGCCAGCACTGGATGTACGCCGGCAAGCACGTCCTGATCATCTTCGACGACCTGTCGAAGCAGGCCGACGCCTACCGCGCCGTGTCGCTGCTGCTGCGCCGCCCGCCGGGCCGTGAGGCCTACCCGGGTGACGTCTTCTACCTGCACTCGCGTCTGCTGGAGCGCTGCGCCAAGCTCTCCGACGACATGGGCGCCGGCTCGATGACCGGTCTGCCGATCGTCGAGACCAAGGCCAACGACGTCTCGGCGTTCATCCCGACCAACGTCATCTCCATCACCGACGGCCAGTGCTTCCTGGAGTCCGACCTGTTCAACGCCGGCCAGCGCCCGGCCCTGAACGTCGGTATCTCGGTCTCCCGCGTCGGTGGCTCCGCCCAGCACAAGGCCATGAAGCAGGTCTCCGGCCGGCTCCGTGTCGACCTGGCCCAGTACCGCGAGCTGGAGGCGTTCGCCGCCTTCGGTTCCGACCTGGACGCCGCGTCGAAGGCCTCGCTGGAGCGCGGCAAGCGCATGGTCGAGCTGCTGAAGCAGGGCCAGTACCAGCCGATGCCGGTCGAGGAGCAGGTCGTCTCCGTCTGGGCCGGTACCACCGGCAAGATGGACGACGTCCCGGTCGAGGACATCCGCCGCTTCGAGTCGGAGCTGCTGGAGCACCTGCGGATCAACCGCAAGGAGCTCCTCACCTCCATCGTCGAGGGCGGCAAGATGTCGGACGACACCCTGCAGTCGATCGCCGACGCCATTGCGGGCTTCAAGAAGCAGTTCGAGACCTCGGACGGCAAGCTGCTGGGCGAAGACGCTCCGGTCTCCACCAGCAAGTGACGACGGAAGGGACCTGACTCATGGGAGCGCAGCTCCGGGTCTACAAGCGTCGCATCCGATCCGTCACCGCGACCAAGAAGATCACCAAGGCGATGGAGATGATCGCCGCCTCGCGCATCGTCAAGGCGCAGCGCCAGGTGGCGGCCTCCACGCCGTACGCGACCGAGCTCACCCGCGCGGTGACCGCGGTGGCGACCGGATCGAACACCAAGCACCCGCTCACCACCGAGGCCGAGGCGCCGACCCGTGCTGCGGTCCTGCTCATCACGAGCGACCGCGGTCTGGCCGGCGGCTACTCCTCCAACGCCATCAAGGCGGCGGAGCGGCTGACCGAGCGTCTGCGCGGTGAGGGCAAGGAGGTCGACAGCTACATCGTCGGCCGCAAGGGCGTGGCCTACTTCAGCTTCCGCGAGCGCAAGATCGAGGGCAGCTGGACCGGCTTCACCGACAGCCCGAGCTACGCTGACGCCAAGGCGGTCGCGGCGCCCCTGATCGAGGCCGTCTCCGCGGAGACGGCCGAGGGCGGCGTTGACGAGCTGCACATCGTCTACACGGAATTCGTGTCGATGATGACGCAGAACCCCGTCGACAGCCGGATGCTGCCGCTCAGCCTCGAGAAGGCCGAAGAAGAGTCCGGCGTGAAGGGCGAGATCCTTCCGCTGTTCGACTTCGAGCCGTCGGCGGAGGACGTCCTCGACGCCCTGCTGCCGCGCTACGTCGAGAGCCGTATCTACAACGCACTGCTGCAGTCGGCTGCCTCCGAGCACGCCGCCCGCCGCCGCGCGATGAAGTCTGCGACCGACAACGCCGGAGAGCTCATCAAGACGCTCTCCCGGCTTGCCAACGCGGCCCGCCAGGCCGAAATCACCCAGGAAATCAGCGAGATCGTCGGTGGCTCCGCAGCCCTGGCCGACGCGACCGCGGGGAGTGACAAGTAATGACGACCTCTGTTGAGACGGCTGCTGCCACGGGCCGCGTCGCCCGGGTCATCGGCCCGGTCGTCGACGTGGAGTTCCCCGTCGACGCGATGCCCGAGATCTACAACGCGCTGACCGTGCAGGTCGCGGACCCGGCCGAGGACGGCGTTCTCAAGACGCTGACCCTCGAGGTTGCCCAGCACCTGGGTGACGGCGTGGTCCGTACGATCTCCATGCAGCCCACCGACGGTCTGGTCCGCCAGGCCGCCGTCACCGACACGGGTGCGGGTATCACCGTCCCGGTCGGCGACTTCACCAAGGGCAAGGTGTTCAACACCCTGGGTGAGGTGCTCAACTACCCGGAGGCCAACTCCGAGGTGACCGAGCGCTGGGCGATCCACCGCAAGGCCCCGAACTTCGACGAGCTCGAGTCGAAGACCGAGATGTTCGAGACCGGCGTC
This sequence comes from Streptomyces sp. NPDC002054, assembly GCF_040296685.1. NCBI lineage: Bacteria > Bacillati > Actinomycetota > Actinomycetes > Kitasatosporales > Streptomycetaceae > Streptomyces > Streptomyces sp. NPDC002054. The sequence continues at coordinate 133,267 of NZ_JBEOXT010000006.1, read as the reverse complement.
AAGGTCATCGACCTTCTCACCCCGTACGTCAAGGGTGGAAAGATCGGTCTGTTCGGTGGTGCCGGTGTCGGCAAGACCGTTCTGATCCAGGAAATGATCTACCGCGTCGCCAACAACCACGACGGTGTGTCGGTGTTCGCGGGTGTCGGTGAGCGTACCCGTGAGGGCAACGACCTCATCGAGGAAATGACCGACTCGGGCGTCATCGACAAGACCGCCCTAGTGTTCGGCCAGATGGACGAGCCCCCGGGCACCCGTCTGCGCGTCGCCCTGGCCGGTCTGACCATGGCGGAGTACTTCCGCGATGTTCAGAAGCAGGACGTGCTCTTCTTCATCGACAACATCTTCCGGTACACCCAGGCCGGTTCCGAGGTGTCGACCCTGCTCGGCCGTATGCCCTCCGCGGTGGGTTACCAGCCGAACCTGGCCGACGAGATGGGTCTCCTCCAGGAGCGCATCACCTCGACCCGTGGCCACTCGATCACGTCGATGCAGGCGATCTACGTCCCCGCTGACGACCTGACCGACCCGGCGCCGGCCACCACCTTCGCCCACCTCGACGCGACGACGGTTCTCTCCCGTCCGATCTCCGAGAAGGGCATCTACCCGGCCGTGGACCCGCTGGACTCCTCGTCCCGCATCCTCGACCCGCGGTACATCGCGAAGGACCACTACGAGGCCGCGACCCGCGTCAAGGGGATCCTGCAGAAGTACAAGGACCTCCAGGACATCATCGCGATCCTCGGTATCGACGAGCTGGGCGAGGAGGACAAGCTCGTTGTCCACCGTGCCCGTCGTGTCGAGCGCTTCCTGTCGCAGAACACGCACGTCGCCAAGCAGTTCACCGGCGTCGACGGTTCGGACGTCCCGCTCGACGAGTCGATCACCGCGTTCAACCAGATCTGCGACGGCGACTACGACCACTTCCCCGAGCAGGCGTTCTTCATGTGCGGTGGCCTCGAGGACCTGAAGGCCAACGCCAAGGAGCTGGGCGTCTCCTGATCCTGCTCCCCGCAGGATCATCCGGAGAGGGGCGGGTGTGTCCCGTCCCTCTCCCCACGCCCATTAGAATTTGACCCAACACCCGGCAGACCTGCCGGGTGGTGACCCGAGGAGCCAACCTTGGCTGCTGAGCTGCACGTCGAGCTGGTCGCGGCGGACCGGAGTGTCTGGTCCGGCGAGGCCACCCTGGTCGTCGCCCGCACCACGTCCGGCGACATCGGCGTCATGCCCGGTCACCAGCCGCTTCTCGGCGTGCTGGAATCGGGCCCGGTGACCATCCGTACCAGCGAGGGCGGCACTGTCGTCGCCGCGGTGCACGGCGGATTCATCTCGTTCGCGGACAACAAGCTGTCCCTGCTGGCCGAGATCGCCGAGCTCGCGGACGAGATCGACGTCCAGCGGGCGGAGCGGGCACTGGAGCGCGCGAAGTCGGAGGCCGATGCGGCCGCCGAGCGTCGCGCCGATGTCCGGCTGCGCGCGGTCGCGGGGCACTGAGCCCCGTACCGAAGAGTGTGAAACCTCAGCCGCGGTCCGTCCGGAGTTTTCCGGGACGGGTCGCGGCTGAGGCGATGCTGGTTGATTTTTCCTGTTCGGGTTTCGATGAGCGAGGAGGTCGGTGAAGATGCTCCTCGCTCTGCTTGTGAGCGGCCTGGTCGTAGCCCTGGTGGTGATCGGGCTCTTTGTCTTCGGGCTGCGCCGGCGGCTCATCCAGCGTTCCGGCGGTACGTTCGACTGCTCGCTGCGCTGGGGCGTGGCGGAGGAGCCGGACCTGTCCGGCAAGGGCTGGGTGTACGGGGTGGCCCGCTACAGCGGTGACCGGATCGAGTGGTTCCGGGTGTTCTCGTACTCGCCCCGGCCGCGCCGGATGCTGGAGCGCGACTCCATCGAGGTGCTGGCCCGCCGCGCCCCGGAGGGCGAGGAGGAGCTGGCCCTGCTGTCCGACGCGGTCGTGCTCGGCTGTCTCCACCGGGGGACCCGCCTGGAGCTGGCGATGAGCGAGGACGCGCTGACCGGCTTCCTGGCCTGGCTGGAGGCGGCGCCTCCCGGCCAGCGGGTGAACGTGGCCTGATCTGGGTCTATTCGGACATGACGAAGCCGGGGTGACGGGGGCGGACCCGTCACCCCGGCTTCGGTCGTCTACTGCAGTCCGGCGTGGACGGCGTTGGCCAGCTCGCCGTTGGCCGTGTCGCCGCTGAATTCCCAGTAGAAGGCGCCGCGCAGCCCCTGCTGCTTGGCCCAGCTCATCTTTCCGGCGATGGTGGCCGGGGTGTCGTAGCTCCACCAGTTGCTGCCGCACTTGGCGTAGGCGGTGCCGGCGATGGTGCCGGTGGCCGGGCAGCTGCTCTTGAGCACCTTGTAGTCCTCGATGCCCTGCTCGTACGTGCCCGGGGCCGGGCCGGTGGCGGTGCCGCCCGGGGTGGCCTGGCTGACGCCGGTCCAGCCGCGGCCGTAGAAGCCGACGCCGAGGTTGAGCTTCGAGCCGGGGATGCCCTTGCCCTTGAGCTTGGCGATGGCCTCGGCCGAGTTGAAGCCCTGCTGCGGGATGCCGGCGTACGAGGTCAGCGGGGAGTGCGGGGCGGTCGGGCCCTGTGCCGCCCACGCGCCGAAGAAGTCGTACGTCATGACGTTGTAGAAGTCGACGTACTGCGCGGCGCCGCCGTAGTCGGCCGCGTCGATCTTTCCGCCGTTGGTGGCGTCGGCCGTGATCGCGGCGGTGACCAGGTTGTTCGAGCCGAACCGGGCCCGCATGGCCTGCATCATGTTCTTGAACGCGGCCGGGCCGGAGGTGTCGCAGGACAGACCGCAGGCGTTCGGGTACTCCCAGTCCAGGTCGATGCCGTCGAAGACGTCGGCCCAGCGCGGGTCCTCGACCAGGTTGTAGCAGGAGTTCGCGAAGGCGGTCGGGTTGGCCGCGGCCTGCGGGAAGCCGCCGGACCAGGTCCAGCCGCCGAACGACCACAGGATCTTGATGTGCGGGTACTGCTGCTTCAGCTTCCGCAGCTGGTTGAAGTGGCCGCGCAGCGGCTGGTCCCAGGTGTCGGCGACCCCGTCGACGCTCTGGTCGGCGGTGTAGGCCTTGTCGTAGTCGGCGTAGGCGTCACCGATCGTGCAAGCGCCGTTCTGGACGTTGCCGAAGGCGAAGTTGATGTGCGTGATCTTGCTGGCTGTGCCGGAGGTGACCAGGTTCTTCACGTGGTAGTTGCGGCCGTAGCTGCCCCACTCGATGAAGTAGCCGAGCTTGACCGGGCCGCCCGGGGGCGGGTCGACGGGGCCGCCGCCGGACGTGGTGACCGACACGTGGACGGACGAGGCGCCGGTCTGGTCGGCGGTGTCGCGGGCGACCACGTTGTAGGTGTACGTGGTGCCCTTGGTCAGGCCGGTCTCGGCATGGGTGGTGCCGGTGACCGTGGCGACCTTGGCGCCGTTGCGGTAGACGTCGTAGTTCTTGATGCCCTTGTCATCGGTGGCGGCGGCCCAGTTCAGGGTCAGCGAGGTCTCGGTGATGTTCGAGGCGTTGGGGGCGCCGGGGGACGAGGGGGGATTGTCACCGGGCTGGGAGCCGCCGTCGCAGGAGCCGCCGTTGATCTTGCAGCCGGAGGGAGCGCCGGCGCCTGCGCCGTTGAAGCCGAAGCTGATGCTGGCGCCGGGGGCGAGGGTGCCGTTCCAGCCGACGTTCTTGCCGGTCCAGTGGTTGCCGGAGTTGGTGACCGTGGCGTCCCAGGCCGAGGTGACCCGGGTGCCCGAGGGGTAGTCCCACTCGACGGTCCAGTTGTTGATGGTGGTGTCACCGGTGTTCTTGATCGTCCACTTGCCCTCGAAGCCGGTGCCCCAGTCGGAGACCTTGGTGTAGGTCGCCGTCGCGGAGGTGGCGGCCTGGGCGGGGGAGGCCAGGACGACCAGGCCGGCGATGGGGAGGGCGAAGGCGGCGACGGTGGCCGCGACTCGGGAGAAGAAGCGGGTGCGGGTGCGTGGGGGGGATGCTGTGCTCAAGGGTGCTCCTCCGTAGGTCCGTCGGCATCGGGGGTCGACATCGACTTGGGGGTGGGACCTGCGCCGCCCGTGAGCACGCCATGCTGCGCCTTGTCATGGCGAGCTCACCACAGTATGGCCGTGAGAGTAGAAAGGTCTGGACCAACCGTCAAGAGGTCCAGACCAACCCTCCGTTACTGCTCTAGATTCCCAACTCCTGTGCCAGTACGGCCGCTTGCACCCGGCTGCGCAGCTCCAGCTTCCCCAGCAGCCTGCTGACGTGCGTCTTCACCGTCGCCTCCGCCATCTCCAGCCGCACCGCGATCTCCGCGTTCGACAGGCCCTCGCCCAGGCAGGACAGCACCTCGCGTTCCCGCCGGGTCAGCGCCGCCACCGCCGCGTGTTCCGCCGGGCGGGCCGCCCGTACCGGCTTCGGTGCCGCGAACTCCGCGATCAGCCGGCGGGTCACCGCGGGGGCGATCAGGCCTTCCCCGCGCGCCACCGTCCGTACCGCCTCGATCAGCTCCTGCGCGTCCGCGTTCTTCAGCAGGAAGCCCGCCGCCCCCGCCCGCAGCGCCCCGAACACGTACTCGTCCAGGTCGAAGGTGGTGAGCACCAGGACATCGGCCAGGCCCTCCGCCACCACCGTCCGGGTGGCCGACACCCCGTCGAGCTTCGGCATCTGGATGTCCATCAGCACCAGATCCGGCCGCAGCTCCCGGGCCAGGTGCACCGCCTCCTCGCCGTCCCCGGCCTCGCCCGCCACCTCGATGTCGCCCGCACTGCGCAGGATCAGCACCAGCCCGGCCCGCACCGCCGACTGGTCCTCCGCCACCACCACCCGGATCACCACGCCTCCACCGCCTTCTCCTCGGCGGGCAGAACCGCCCGCACCCGCCACACCGTGCCGCCCGTACCCGCCGGCTCCGCGGGGCCCGCCGCGAATTCCCCGCCCAGCAGCTCCGTCCGCTCGCGCATGCCCACCAGCCCGGCACCCGACCCGGGGGCCCGCGGCCCCGGCCGGTCGCCGTACGGGCTGTCGATCCGTACGGTCAGCAGCGCGTCGGTCCTGCCGATCAGGACCCGGACCGGGCCCGGCGCCGCATGCTTGAGGGCATTGGTCACCGACTCCTGCACGATCCGGTACGCGGCCAGCTCCACCGGGGCCGGCAGCGGCTCCCCGCCGGCCGGCCGGGTGTCCTCCAGGACGAACTCCAGGCCGCTCGCCGCACCCGTGGCCCGGGCCTGGGCCAGCAGGGCCGCCAGCCCGTCCAGCGAGGGCACGGCGACCGGCTCCTGCTCGGCCCCCGACTGCCGCAGCAGCCCGATCAGCCGGCGCATCTCGGACAGGCCCTGGACGCTGTTCTCCCGGATCACCCCCAGCGCCTCCCGGCTGGTTTCGGCGGAGTCGATGGACAGCGCCGCGGTGGAGTGGATGGCGATGGCGGACAGATGGTTGGCGACCATGTCGTGCAGCTCCCGGGCCATCCGGGCCCGCTCGGCCACGATCGCCGCCTTCCGGTCCATCTCGGCCAGCAGCGCGGTCTGCTCGGCCCGCAGCCGGGCGGCCTCGGCCGCCTCCCGGTGGTTGCGCAGGGTGGCCCCGGTGACCGCCGGACCGAAGCAGACGATGCCGGTCACCACGCCGATCAGGACGGCCTCCGGGGTGCGCAGCCAGGCCACCGAGACCAGCGTCACGGCGATGGTGAACACCCCGGTGGCGATCGGCAGCCGGCGGGCCATGGCGGGGTGTCCGTAGACCACGGCCGCGTACATCAGGTCGGTGAACATGAAGAAGGTGGCCAGATTGCCCACCGTGAACTGGTCCGCGATCACCGCGGCGGTGCCGACGGCCAGGGCGGACTGCGGTGCGGTCCGGCGGAACAGCTCCGCCACGCCGATCACGAACAGCGGCACCAGGGCGGTCCACGCGGGCAGCAGATCCCGGAAGGCCGTGGTGTACAGGCCGAGCGACCACAGCAGCAGCCCGGAAAGCACGCTGATCACGGCGATCAGCACGTCGTGGGGGTGGGGGTGGGGGCGGAACAGGGTCAGGCGCACAGAACCATCCAACACGGTGCGCGGGCCCGGGGCCTCGACGGAGCAGGTGAATCCGCAGTACATCGAAGGATGCAGTGGCAGCTCGTCTCCGCAGAGGACGATTCGGCCGCATCGGGGCGGGAAGCTGAAGCCATTCCCCCCGGATCCGAACGATCCGAACGACCCGAACGACCTGAACGGAGACCCCTGTGATCATCGCCTGCGAGGTCGGCTTCTGGGTGCTGCTGGCCGCCGGACTGGCCCTGCGCTACCTCGCGAAGAAGCCCCGGCTGGGGGCGGCGGTCCTGCTGGTCGAGCCGCTGCTCGAGCTCGTCCTGCTGATCGTCACCACCCTGGACCTGAAGGACGGCGCCGAGCCGGACTGGAAGCACGGCCTGGCCGCCCTCTACATCGGCTACACCGTGGCCTACGGCCACTACACGATCAAGTGGCTGGACAGCCACGCCGCGTACCGCTTCGGCAACGGCCCGAAACCGGCCGGAGCGGGCTACGGCAAGGCCCGGACCCTGCACGAGTGGAAGCTCGTGGCCCGCACCCTGGTTGCCGCCGCCGTCGCATACGGCCTGCTCCAGGGCGCCATCTGGTACATCGGCGACGCGGGCGACACCACCTCGCTGGAGTCCTGGCAGTACGCGGCACTCCGGGTGCTCGGCATCCACACGATCGTCGCGGTCTGCTACACGATCTGGCCGAAAAAGGCCCCCGCCGGCGCCGCGCCGGAGGCCGCCCCGGCCGGACTCACCAAGTCCGAGCGCTAGCGCTCCCCGCCCGGCACCCACAGCACGTCCCCGACCTCCTTGTTGGCCGTCCGGGCCAGGATGAACAGGAGGTCGGAGAGGCGGTTCAGGTAGGTGGCGGTGAGGGGGTTCATCGTCTCGCCGTGTGCCTCCAGGGCCGCCCAGGTGGACCGCTCCGCCCGCCGCACCACCGTGCAGGCCTGGTGCAGCAGGGCCGCGCCCGGGGTGCCGCCCGGCAGGATGAAGCTCCGCAGCTTCTCCAGCTCCTCGTTGAAGCGGTCGCAGTCGGCCTCCAGCCGGTCCACGTAGAACTGCTCCACCCGCAGCGGCGGGTACTCCGGGTTCTCCACCACCGGGGTGCACAGGTCCGCGCCGACGTCGAACAGGTCGTTCTGCACCCGGACCAGGACCTTCACCACCGCTTCCGGCAGCCCGCCGAGGGCGATGGCCGTCCCGAGGGCCGCGTTCGCCTCGTTGGCGTCGGCGTACGCGGAGATCCGCAGGTCGGTCTTGGCGGTGCGGCTCATATCGCCCAGGGCGGTCGTGCCCTTGTCGCCGGTACGGGTGTAGATGCGCGTGAGGTTCACCATGCCGCCAGCGTAGACCGCACCAACTGCGCGCCCTCCGGCGAGCGGTGGGCCGTCCCGGTGTGATGTCCGTCATCTGAGACGTGACGCGTGTTACTTCCCGGTCACACGGCCCTGCGCGGACGCTACTCTCCGCCGGAGAAGCTACGAAACTGGCTCGTATCGAGAACGTGGGGTGTGCAGTGGCTGGGAAGCTCGCCGTCATCGGTGCCGGACTGATGGGTTCCGGAATCGCTCAGGTGTCCGCTCAGGCGGGCTGGGACGTGGTTCTGCGCGATGTGACAAGTGCGGCGCTCACCCGCGGTACCGATGGCATCAAGGCCTCCTACGACAAGTTCGTCGCCAAGGGCAAGCTCGCCGCCGAGGACGCCGAGGCGGCCCTCGCGCGGATCACCACCAGCACCGACCTGGACGCGGTCGCGGACGCCGACATCGTCGTCGAGGCCGTCTTCGAGAAGCTCGAGGTCAAGCACGAGATCTTCCGTGCCCTCGACAAGCTGGTCCGCGAGGACGCCGTCCTGGCCTCCAACACCTCCGCCATCCCGATCACCAAGATCGCGGCCGTGACGGAGCACCCGGAGCGGGTCGTCGGCGCCCACTTCTTCTCCCCGGTCCCGATGATGCAGCTGTGCGAGCTGGTCCGCGGCTACAAGACCAGCGACGAGACGCTCGCCACCACCCGCGCATTCGCCGAGTCCGTCGGCAAGACCTGCATCGTCGTCAACCGCGACGTGGCCGGCTTCGTGACGACCCGTCTGATCTCCGCGCTGGTCGTCGAAGCGGCAAAGTTGTACGAATCGGGCGTGGCCTCCGCCGAGGACATCGACATCGCGTGCAAGCTGGGCTTCGGGCATGCGATGGGCCCCCTCGCCACCGCCGACCTGACCGGCGTGGACATCCTGCTGCACGCCACCAGCAACATCTACACCGAGTCCCAGGACGAGAAGTTCGCGCCGCCGGAGCTGATGCGCCGCATGGTGGACGCGGGCGACATCGGCCGCAAGAGCGGCCAGGGCTTCTACAAGCACTGATCCGCCCCACCGAACCACCCGCACCACACCATCCGCATCGAGCCGTTCGATATCTGATTCACCCTCCTGGGTGAATTAGGTATCGGTTCGCTCACGGTCGGCAACTTCCCTGCCCGCGAGGCAGTCAGTTGCAGTGAGAGTTGCACGCGTACGCAGTACTGCCGGGGAGCACACATGCACATCAGGGGCGACCACGCCGAACTCGCTGTCGGGGGCCGCCTCGACGTGCGCAGCGCGGCCGACGCCCGTACCGCCCTGCACTCCGCCCTCGACGACGGCGCCGGTGACCTCGTGCTCGACCTCACCGGCCTGGACTCCTGGGACGCGACCGGCCTCGGCGTCATCATGGGCGCCCACCGGCGGGCCGGCCGGACCGGGCGGCGACTGGTGCTGCGCGGAGTGCCGCCGCAGATGCAGCGACTCCTGGTGGCCACCCGGCTGCACCGGATCCTCGCCATCGAGGGCGGCCTGGAGGCCGAGTCCCTGCCGCGGGTGTGACCGGCGGGGCGACCGGCCCCGGCGGACCGTGTGATCACCGACCGGGTGAAACGTAACGGTCCGGTGGTGATGGCCACCCTGCAGTTCCCGGCGCACCGGCCACCGTCTAGGTTTGGGCGGCACGATGCGATCGGGGGACTTGGTCATGGACCGCACACAGGGACACGGCGGCGAGGAGCCGACGGGCGGACCGGCCACAGGAGCGGCCAAGGGACCGGCCTCGGGTCCGGTTTCCGTTCCGGTTTCCGGCCTGTCTTCCGGCCCGGCCTCAGGTCCGTCTTCCGGCCCGGCTTCCGGCCCGACCTCCGCCCCGGCCGCAGGCCAGGCGGGAGCCCCGGCAGGGCCGCCGGCCCGGGTGGTCCGCCTGACCGCGGGTGACTTCTCCCTCACCGTCAACCCCGTCGACGGCAGCGAGATCGAACCCCTCCGCCCCGCCGCCCTCGGCACCCCCACCCCCGACTTCGGCACCGGGCCGGCCGGCCGGCCCGCCAAGCGCGACGCCGCCGCCCGCGCCGCCCTCGCCGCCGCGCTGCCCCCCGTACCGCCGGGGCCCGCGCTGCCCGGGCTCCCGCTGCTGGAGCGCGAGGACGAGCGGGAACGGCTGGTACGCCTCCTCGGACGCGGTCGCTCCGTACGGCTGACCGGCCCCTCCGGATCCGGCCGGACCCGGCTCCTCGACGCGGTCGCCGAGGACTGCGCCACCCTCGCGCCCGACGGCCTGGTACGCCTCTCCGGACACCGGGCGAACACCACCGAACTGCTCCACGCGCTCTACACGCAGGTCCACGACGCGGACCGGCGGCGCCCGGGCCGCGCGGAACTCCTGGACCGGGTCCGGGAGATCGGCGCCATCGTGCTCGTCGACGACCTGGACTTCGGCGGTGCCGCCCTCGACGAACTGCTGCGCGCCACCCCGGAATGCGCCTTCCTGCTGGCCGCCACCCCGGACACGCCGGCCCCTTCCGAGGACTCCCACCTGGAGGAGGTCTTCCTCGCCGGGCTCGGCCGGACCGCCTGCCTGGAACTCCTGGAGACCGCCACCGGACGGCCGCTCACCGAGGAGGAGACCGCCTGGGCGAGCGACCTGCGGTTCGCCTCGGAAGGACTGCCGCTGCGCTTCGTCCAGGCCGCGGCCCTGCTGCGGCAGCGCGACGGGCTCAACCGGCGGGTCGCGGAGTCCGAGGAGGAGGACGGAGAAGAGCCCGGCGTCTTCGAGGAGCGCCCGCGCGACTCGGCCGTCGTTCCGCTGCCCACCCTGGCCGAGGGCGCGGCCCCGGCCGAGCTGCTCGCGGCCCGGGCCGGCGAGGCCGCCCGCGCCGCCCTGCGGTTCGCCTGTGCCCTCGGTGGCGAGATGCCGCACCACGCCCATCTGCCGGCGCTGGTGGGGGACACCCACGCGGACACGGCGGTCGGCGAGCTGCTGTCCTGTGGCCTGCTCACCCCGGCCGGACCGCGGTACCGGCTGGCGGCCGGAGTGGCCCGGCAGCTCACCGAGGCCGGCTGGGAGCCGGACGAGGAGGCACGCACCGCAGCCCGGCACTACGCCTGGTGGACCGGCCACGCCTCGGTGACACCGGAGCGGGTGGCCGCCGAGGCCGATGCGGTGCTCGCGGCACTGGCCGGCGCGGATGTGGTCGCCGGGGTGATGCTGGCCCGCACGGCGGCACCGGCCTTCGCCGCGTCCCTGCACTGGGGTGCCTGGGAACGCGTCCTGCGGGCCGGCGCCGAGGCCGCCCGGACGGCGGGCGAGGTCGCCGAACAGGCGTACTTCCACCACGAACTGGGCGTACTCGCGCTGTGCGGAGGCCGGCTGGACCGGGCCCGGGCCGAACTCGAAGCCTCGATCGGGCTACGCGGTGCACTGGCCGACAAGCACGGCACGGTGGCGGGCCGGCGGGCGCTGACCCTGGTCGCCGACCGGGAGCGCGGCGGAGCGGAACTGTCCCCGCCGCTGCGGCTGGAGGCCCCGCCGGCGGGCGCCGCCGCACCCGGACCGCTGGCCTTGCCGGCGTCGCCGTCACCGACGCCTACGCCGACGGCGACACCGTCGCCGACGCCTACGCCGACGGCGACACCGTCGCCGACGCCGACGCCGATATCGTCACCGACACCGTTGTCGCCGTTGTCTGCTGCGCCCGAGCCGGCCGCCGCGGGGGAGGACGTGACCCGGGTCGTCCCGGTGCTGAAGCCGGCGGTGCCGGGCGCCCCGGTGCCGGGCGGGAGCGAGCCGACCACCCTGGCCGAGGCCTTCGAGGACAACTTCCGGATCGCCCGGGGGAACGTCGGAAAGCAGCCGCCGGCCGTCGGAGCCCCCGCCGCCCCTGCCGCCGCCCCCGCGCGGCCGTCCCGCCGGGACCCGGTGGTGCTGGCCGGCGCGGCGGTCCTGGTGGTGGCCCTGCTCGGTACCGCCGCCAGCTTCGCCCTGACCTCGGGCGACGGCTCGGCGCCGGGCCCGCAGCCCGGTACGGGGACGGCGACCTCGGTGTCCCCGAAGAACGGCTGGAACGATCCTGCGCCGGCGCCGCCCGTCGCCGTGACGGGCAGCGAGACCCCCTCCACCGCCGGCTCGGGCCCCTCCGGCACGCCGCGTACCGGCCCCTCCGCGACGGTGGCCCCGTCGCCCGGCCCGACCCCGAGCCGCACCCCGTCGCTGACCCCGCGCCCGACCCCGCCGGGCTCCCGCCCGGTGTCGCCCCCGCCGAGCCCGCCCACGGGCCCGGCGTCGAGCCCGCCGGTCTCCTCACCCCCGGCCTCCTCGCCGCCGGCCTCGCAGTCGGCATCGCCCTCGGCCTCGGCCTCGTCGGCCACCAGCAGCATCACGACGCCGGCCGGCACCTCGTCCCCCTGACGGCCGATCGGCTGCCCAACCGCCCGACATGGCGCGAAGTTTGGCGCAAGGCCGACGGGGTGCCGCCCCGTCGGGAGGGTAAGATCACGGCATGGTCACGGCCGGGCCCCCTTCCCGTATGCCGCGGGTCCGCACACCTGCGGGCCCGCTGCGGGTATGGGGTCTGGCCGTGGTGTTGTTCGCCTTCCTCTACGGGCACGGGGTGAGCATCGAGGGTGCCGTCGGGCACCTCGACAGCACCGCCTCGGCACCGGCCGTCGCCGTCTTCCACGGCCACCAGAGCGGCCTCGCCGCCGCGGACCCGGACCCGCACCACGGCGGCGACCCCGGTGCCGCCTCGCACCCCGCGCAGGAATGCGTCCCCGGCCAGCCCCAGCAGGGTCCCGCCCTGGACGCCCCCGCCGCCGGTCTCCTCGTACCGGCGCCCGCCCCGCCCCGGTGCGGACCGGGCGCCCGCCCGTCCGCCGCCGACGGCCGGGCCACCGCCGCACCCCCCGGGAGCCCCACGGTTCTGCGGATCTAGGGGGTATCCGGCGGATCATGGCCGGGCCCGGCCCGTCTGGCACCGCGGCTTGCCGCGTTGTCGTCGGTCGCCGACGCTCCGCGTGGGCTCCCTCCTCCGCCTTGCAATCCACGGCACCAGACGACCCGGGCTATCCGGCCCTGATCCGCCGGACACCCCCTAGGAACTGCCGACTGCCGCGCCTCGCGCCAGCGTCTGGCATGCCCTGAATCCACCCTCCGCGGAGGAACCATGCCCTCCCGCTCCCCTGCCCTCTCCCCTTCCCCCGTGCTGCTGCTCGCCCTGCTGCTGGGCGCGCTCCTGCTCGCCGTCCCGGACTGCGCCACGCATCCGGCAGCCGGCGCGCACCCGCATGCCCAGGTGCACGCGCATGTGCACACCGCGGAGTTCTGCGACCTGGCCGGGCCGCACGCCGAGCCCGCCGTGCAGCCGCGGGTCCGCGGGGACCTGCCGGTGCCCGGCTCCGAGCAGGCCGGGCGTCCGCCCGCCGTCCTGCGGCCCGTCGCGCCCGCACTCCTGATACCGGACACGGCCCCGAGAGCCGTCTCCGGGCGCGCAACGCTCTGCACCCTCTGTCGCTCCCGGACGTAGGCCGGCCCGGCTCCGGCCCCCTCCGCATCCCCAGCCACGTACGGACGTACAGACGTACAGACGTACGACGAGTGACGAGCGAGAGCAGACGATGAACGCATCGACGGGCACCAACCGCAACGAGAGCGGGAGCACGGGCGGGAACGCCCTTCCCGCCACCCCCACGACCCCCCTGGCCGGGCTGGTCGGGAACACGCCGCTGCTGCGCGTGGGCGAGCCCTTCGCGCCCGGCGGGCGCGGCTTCTGGGCGAAGCTGGAAGGTTTCAACCCCGGCGGAATCAAGGACCGCCCCGGCCTCCACATGGTCGAGCGGGCCCGCGCCCGGGGCGAGCTCGCCCCGGGCGCCCGGATCATCGAGTCCACCAGCGGCACCCTCGGCCTCGGCCTCGCCCTGGCCGGCATGGTCCACGGTCATCCGGTCACCCTGGTCACCGACCCCGGGCTGGAGTCCGCCATGACCCGCCTGCTGACCGCGTACGGAGCCCAGGTCAACGTGGTCTCCGAGCCCCACCCCACCGGCGGCTGGCAACAGGCCCGCCGCGACCGGGTCACCCAACTGATGACGCAGTACCCCGGCTCCTGGTGCCCGGACCAGTACAACAACCCCGACAACACCAGCGCCTACACCCCGCTCGCCCTGGAACTCGCCACCGAGCTGGGGCACATCGACGTCCTGGTGTGCAGCGTCGGCACGGGCGGGCACTCCGCAGGGGTCTCCCGCGTCCTGCGGCAGCTCTACCCGGAGCTCCGGCTGGTCGGCGTGGACACCATCGGGTCCACCATCTTCGGCCAGCCGGCCCGGCCGCGCCTGATGCGCGGGCTGGGCTCCAGCATCTACCCGCGCAACGTGGCGTACGGGCACTTCTCCGAGGTGCACTGGGTGGCCCCCGCCGAATCGGTGTGGGCCTGCCGCCGGCTCGCCTCCTCCCACTACGCCACCGGGGGCTGGAGCGTCGGCGCGGTCGCCCTGGTCGCCGGCTGGCTGGCCCGCACCCTGCCCGCCGACACCAGGATCGCGGCCGTGTTCCCCGACGGCCCGCAGCGCTACCTCACCACCGTCTACGACGACGACTACTGCGCCGCGCACGGACTGTTGGACGGACCGCCCGCGCCCGAGCCGGACGTGATCGGCCGCGTCGACGAGAAGGAGGTCACGCGCTGGACCCGGTGCCCGGCCGTGGTGGACCCGCTGACCCTGGCGGGCGACGGTGCACCGGCGGAGGACCTGCGGTGAAAGGGGCCTTCGCACAGGTACGGACGTACGACCGGAGCGTGCAGCTCCTGATGGTCAACCAGTTCACCATCAACCTCGGCTTCTACATGCTGATGCCCTACCTCGCGGCCCATCTCGCCGGGCCGCTCGGCCTCGCGGGCTGGCTGGTCGGGCTGATCCTGGGCGTCCGCAACTTCAGCCAGCAGGGCATGTTCCTGCTCGGGGGCACCCTGGCCGACCGGCTCGGCTACAAGCCGTTGATCATCTCGGGCATGGTGCTGCGCATCATCGGTTTCGCCACCCTGGGGCTGGTCGACTCGGTTCCGGCGCTGCTCGCGGCCTCGGCGGCCACCGGGCTGGCCGGGGCGCTGTTCAACCCGGCCTCCCGCGCGTACCTGGCGCTGGACGCGGGGGAGCGCCGGGTTGAGGCCTTCGCCCTGTTCAACGTCTTCTACCAGGCCGGGATCCTGCTGGGGCCGCTGGTCGGCATGGTGCTGACCGGGGTCTCGTTCAAGGTCACCTGTCTGACCGCGGCCGGGGTCTTCGCGGTGTTGAGCCTCGTACAGATCCGCGCGCTGCCCGCTCGCCGGGCGGCGGCCGACGGCCCGCGGGAGGGCGTGGCGGCGCAATGGCGGGGCATCCTGGCCAACCGGCCGTTCCTGCTGTTCGCCGCCGCGATGACCGTCTCGTACGTGCTGACCTTCCAGGTCTATCTGGCGCTGCCGCTGGAAGTGCGCCGACTGGGCGGTGACGGGCGGTTCGGCACCGTGGCGGTGGCCCTGCTGTTCGCCGTCTCCGGGCTGAGCACGGTCCTCGGCCAGACTCGGGTCACCGCCTGGTGCAAGGCCCGGCTGACGCCCGGGCAGGCACTGGTCGGGGGCCTGGTGGTGATGGGCTCGGCCTTCCTGCCGCTGCTGCTCGCCACGGCGGTGCCGGTGCCGGCCGGCGGGGCGGGCCGGTGGGCGGTGGCGGCGGTCCCGCCGGTGCTCGCCGCGCTGCTGCTGGCCCTCGGCACGATGGTCGCGTACCCGTTCGAGATGGACACCATCGTCCGGCTGGCCGGGAACCGGCTCGTGGCCACCCATTACGGCCTGTACAACACCATCTGCGGGGTGGGCATCACCCTCGGCAACCTCGGTACCGGCGCGGCCCTCGACGCGGCCCGCGCCGCGGGTGTGTCCGCGCTGCCGTGGGCTGCCCTGGCCCTGCTGGGCTTCGGCTGCGCCGCCGGCCTGTACGCCCTCGACCGCACGGGGCGCCTTGCAGCCCCGCCGGCCGGGACGGCGGCCGGGCGGGTGGAGCCGGCCTGGGCCTGACCCGGTGAACCCCGGGTGCGGGGCGGCCGGCCGTCGGTCGCCCGCCCCGTACCTCGGGGAACACTCAAGAAACGCTCTAGAACAGGCGGAGCTTGTCGTCCTCGATGCCGCGGAGGGCGTCGTAGTCCAGGACCACGCACTCCATGCCCCGGTCCCCGGCCAGCACCCGCGCCTGCGGCTTGATCTCCTGCGCGGCGAAGACGCCGCGGACCGGCGCCAGGTGCGGGTCCCGGTTCAGGAGCTCCAGATAGCGGGTGAGCTGTTCCACGCCGTCGATCTCGCCGCGGCGCTTGATCTCGACCGCGACCGTGGCGCCCGAGGCGTCCCGGCAGAGGATGTCCACCGGGCCGATCGCGGTCATGTACTCGCGCCGGATCAGCGTGTAGCCCTCGCCCAGCGTGTCGATGCGGTCCGCGAGGAGCTCCTGGAGGTGCGCCTCCACCCCGTCCTTGATCAGGCCGGGGTCAACGCCCAGCTCATGGGAGGAGTCGTGCAGGACTTCTTCCATCGTGATGATGAGCTTCTCGCCCGCTTTGTTGACGACCGTCCAGACGCCGGCGTCGTCGCCCGTCCCCTCCTTGAGGGTGCACGGCGGCGACATCCAGTTGAGCGGTTTGTACGCCCGGTCGTCCGCGTGAATGGAGACACTGCCGTCGGCCTTCACAAGGATCAGACGGGGTGCGGAGGGCAGATGGGCGGTGAGCCGGCCCGCATAGTCGACGGAGCACCGGGCAATGACGAGACGCATGGTCGGCAACGCTACTCGAAGGAGCCGCCCCCACGCGATTCGCCCCCGAAAGCCCCGTTCGCGGATGGCGCGTTGTATGCGCATTCTCCTGGTGCGGTCCCCACCGGGCGCCTACCGTGGTGAGCAGGAGGTTGCGATGCGCGCACACTGCGTTGCCGCGTGTCGCGGCTCCTCCTTCCCTGCCCGTAAGACTCCGGTCACCGAAACGGCCGGGGTCGCGAGAGGAGAACCCATGTCGCTCGACGTCTCACCGGCCCTACTCGAACAGGCCGAGCGAGGCGAGGTCGACGAAGCCGCTTTCGTCGACTGCGTCCGGACCTCCCTGCCCTTCGCCTGGGAGATGATCAGCTCGCTGGTGGCCCAGCTCAAGGTCGACGGCGGAGAGTTCGCCGACAACCAGACGCCCCCGCCGGACGAGCAGGCGCGTGGCCAGCTGCTGCGCGCGCTTGCGAGTGACGCGATACGTGGTGCGCTGCAGCGGCACTTCGGGGTGCGGCTCGCCTTCCAGAACTGCCACCGGGTCGCGGTGTTCCCCCTGGACGCCTCGGCCGACGACCGGTTGGCCAAGTTCACATCGATCCGGGGGCAGCTGCTCAACCAGTCTCCGGAGCTCCGGGACTGCTAGCGGGACGGTCGGGGGTGTCCCGACTCTTCTTGCTGCCGCTCCGCATCGCAGGGGGGTGTGACCGATACCGGGGCGGCAGCCGCGGCCGGGCGGGTGGTGGCGTCAGCCGAGCCGGGGCACAACCTCGTTGCCCAGCCGCCGGACGTTCTCCTCGGTCGAGGCGAGATCGCCCGAGCCCTCCGTCAGCAGCGCGAACCGGGTGATGCCGGTGCGCTCGGCGGTGGCCGCCAGCCGGTCCACGGCCAGCTCCGGGGTGCCCACGGGGTGCAGGTCGCACAGCAGTTCCGTATAGGCCACCGGGTCCCGCATGGCGCGGTGCCGTCCGTCGATCGTGACATGGGCGTCCAGGCCCAGCCTGAACCAGCCGGGCATGGCCTTCAGCAGGGTCTCCCGGGCATCCGCCGTGCGGTCCGCGAGCTGGCAGACCCCTGCCGAGACGTGGCCGGCATTCCGCACGGTGTCCGCGGGGTGGCCGGCCGCCCGGGCCGTCTCCCGCCACAGCGCGACCATGGCCGCCTTCTCCTCGTCCCCGCAGTGCATCCCCAGCAGCATCGGCAGTCCGCGTTCGGCGGCCATCCGTACCGAGGCCGGAGAGGTGCAGGCGACGATCACTTCCGGACGTGTCGTGTCCGCGTCCAGGGCCTCCGACGGACGCGGTACGACGGCCACCTCGCGGAAGCCGTACCGGCCGCCGGCCGACCCCACCCGCGGTTCGGCCAGCCAGCGCCGCAGCAGGTCCAGGGAGTCCGGGAACTCCTGCTCGTACGCCGGCAGGCCGCCGCCGAACACCTCCAGGTCCACCCAGGGCCCGCCCCGGCCCACCCCGAGGGTGAACCGGCCGCCCGAGGTCAGGTGCAGCAGGGCCGTCTGCTCCCCGAGGGCCACCGGGTGGGTGTTCGGCAGCACGCTCACGGCCGTGCCCACCCGCAGCCGCCGGGTGCGGCCGAGCAGCA
Source organism: Streptomyces sp. NPDC002054 (assembly GCF_040296685.1). Lineage (NCBI taxonomy): Bacteria > Bacillati > Actinomycetota > Actinomycetes > Kitasatosporales > Streptomycetaceae > Streptomyces > Streptomyces sp. NPDC002054. The sequence goes on along the minus strand of NZ_JBEOXT010000006.1, from coordinate 115,564 downwards.
GCGCGGCCAGGGTCACCGCCGAGGGGCACACCCCGTACGGGACGAAGTGGTGCTCGGCGAGCCAGACCGAATCCAGCCCGGCCTCCTCCGCCACGTCGGCGGTCCGCACCGCACGGTGCAGCGCCTCCCCCTGTCCCTGGCCCGGGAACTGGGCTGCCAGTACAAACGCTCCTACGCGCATCGCCTTCTGCCTCCTTGCGGCTGACGCGGCTTTCCCCGATGGCAACAACGTCTGACACGTGCCAAAGGCACGGTCTGACAGAAAAGTTATTGGGATTGTCGGCTCGGTCGCCCTCCGGCGGGGTGCCGCCATGAACACCCTGCGGGTACTCCGGCTCGCTCCGCGTAGTCTGGGAGAAAGTCCCGTCCGCCCGCAGCTTCGTGAGGTATACGTGTCACCGCGCCACAACCGCCCCCGGGGCGGCGAGAATCCGGCCGACGGCCCCCGGGGCGGTCTGGACCGCTTCGGCCTGGAGAGCACCGAGGAGTGGCAGGGCGAGGACTGGAAGGTCCGGCACGTGGCGGGCGCGAGCTCGGTCGGCAAACGCTACCGCTGCCCGGGCTGCGACCAGGAGATCCCGTCCGGCACCCCGCACCTGGTGGTCTGGCCGGAGTACGGCGGCGTGGACGACCGCCGGCACTGGCACAAGGCCTGCTGGAACGCGAAGGACCGCCGCGCCTCGAAGGTGCAGCGGTCCCGGAACGCCCCGCGGTACTAGGTACTAGGGGTCAGACGTCGCGGCGGCCGACCACCAGGTACGAGCCGGCCACCGCGGCCCCCGAGACCAGGAGCACCAGTCCGAGCTGGGCGAAGTCACTGACGGGCTGGTCGGTACCGACGCCGTTGTCCGCCCCGAAGAGCTGGATCAGCGCGACCGGCGGGCTGTAGGTCACCAGCGTCTCTCCGATCTGGGCGGTGCCCTCCCAGGCACCGAGCATCGCGCCCAGTATCGGCGGGAGGGTGACCAGGCCGAGCATCACGGCGATCCCGCCGGCGGAGTGCCGGACCAGGGACCCGACCGCCAGCGCCAGCACCCCGAGCAGGGTCACGTACAGGCTGCCGCTCATCGCCCAGGCCCACTCGCGGGGGGAGTGCACGCCGGAGCCGGCGCCGGCGTGCATCAACGCGGCGAAGATGCCGACCAGCGCGACCGAGGCCGCGACCGTGCCGAAGGCCACCGCGGCGAAGACCAGGTACTTCGCGGTCAGCACCCGGTACCGGTCGGGGGCCGCGGTCAGGGTGGTGCGGATCAGGCCGGTGCCGAACTCGGAGCAGATGCTGAGCACGCCGAGCACGATCACCGACACCTGCCCGACCATCAGGCCGAACATGGCGGGGCCGGTGAACGGCATCTGCCGGTAGTCGGGGGACGAGGTGTAGGTCACGGCGATCCCGCCGATGCCGAGCACCAGGACCACCAGCGAGGCGAGGGTCCACAGGGTGGAGCGGACCGAGACGAGCTTGGTCCACTCCGAGGCCAGCGCGTTCACGAGGGTGGGCCGGGCGGCGGGCAGCGGCGAGTCGTACCGCTGCCGGCCCTGCCCGCCCTGCCGGTCCTGCCGGTCGGTGGTCGCCGGGCCGCTCATCGGGATTCCTCGGGGTTGGTCGTGGACGGGGTGCCCGCCAGATCCCCGGGGCTGCCGGGCATCAGGAAGGGGGCGGCGGCGCCGCCGGGGGGCGGGGGAGCGTAGAAGCCCGCGGCCGTCGCGGCCGGCAGCTCCGGCGCCACCTCGTCCTCCCAGGCGGGCAGGGACATCGGCTCGGGCGCGAAGAGCTCGGCCCGCGGGTCGTCGGTGGAGGTGTACTCGACCGAGCTCTGGGTCATCCGCATGTACGCCTCCTCCAGCGAGGCCTTGTGCGGGGACAGCTCCCACAGGCGTATGCCGGCCTCGTGCGCGAGGTCGGAGATACGGGGCAGCTCCAGGCCGGTCACCCGCAGGGCGCCGTCCGGCTCCTGAAGCACCCGGCCGCCCTCCTTGGTGAGCACCTCGCCCAGGGCGCCCCAGCCCTCCGGGTCCGTGTCGGCGACCCGGACCCGAGCGAATCCGGCCGAATTGTGTGCGATGAACTCCTGCACGCCCATGTCGGCCAGCAGCCGCCCGCGACCGATCACGATCAGGTGGTCGGCGGTCAGTGCCATCTCGCTCATCAGATGTGAGGAGACGAACACGGTCCGGCCCTCGGCGGCCAGCTGCTTCATCAGATTGCGGACCCAGAGGATGCCCTCCGGGTCGAGGCCGTTGACCGGCTCGTCGAACAGCAGCACCTGGGGGTCGCCGAGCAGGGCGGAGGCGATGCCGAGCCGCTGGCCCATGCCGAGCGAGAAGCCCTTGGTCCGCTGCCGGGCCACGTCCTGCAGGCCGACCACCCCCAGCACCTCGTCCACCCGCTTCTCCGGGATGCCGGAGAGCTGGGCGAGGGCGAGCAGGTGGGTGCGGGCCCGGCGGCCTCCGTGCACGGCCTTGGCATCGAGCAGGGCACCGACGATGCGCTGCGCGTGGGGCAGCTGCCGGAAGGGGTGGCCGTTGATCGTGACCTGGCCGGAAGTGGGCCGGTCCAGGCCCACGATCAGGCGCATGGTGGTGGACTTCCCGGACCCGTTCGGTCCCAGGAAGCCGGTCACGTGACCCGGCCTGACCTGGAAGGAAAGCTGGTCGACGGCGGTCTTCGCGCCGAAGCGCTTGGTCAGTCCGACTGCCTCGATCATGCGCTGCCCCTTGCCGGCCGGGCGACTCTCGCCCGAGTAAGGCTTAAGAGGATATCGAGCGCCGTACGGTTCCGTCCCGGGCCGATCCCTGAGGTACCCCTGAGGTGCCCCTGAGACCGGCCCGGACCGGCGGCGGATCAGGCGTCGCGCTTCTTCAGCACCAGCAGCCCGCCGATCACGGCGGCGGCGACCCAGAGCACCATGATCCCGATACCGCCCCAGGGGCCGTAGGGGGTCTCGGGGCTCCCGAAGGCATCCGGCACGACCAGCATGATCCTCGACCCGGCGTTGCTGGGCAGGTACTGGCCGACCGGCCGGGTGGCCTCGAAGCCCGCGAGGACGTTCGAAAGGATCAGGAAGAACGGGATCAGGATGCTGATGGCGGCGATCGAACTGCGCAGCATGGCGGCCACGCCCATGCAGAACAGGGCGAGGAGCGCCATGTACAGGCCGGCGCCGACCACGGCGCGCAGCACATTCTCCTCGCCGATGCCGATGCCGGCGTCACCCAGGAGCGCCTGCGTGAGGAAGAACGACACGAAGCTGGTCAGCATGCCGACGGCCAGGGCCAGCCCGGTCGCCACGGCCATCTTGCCGAGCAGGAAGCGGGAGCGGTTCGGTACCGCGGCCAGCGAGGTGCGGATCATGCCGGTGCTGTACTCGGTGCTCACCACCATCACACCGAAGACGATCAGCGACAGCTGCCCAAACTGCATCGAGCTGAAGCTGGTCGCGGTCGGATCGAAGCTCTCGATCTTCGACGGATCGGCCGTGGCGCTGAACAGCGCGGCGAAGCCCACGGTGACGAGGAAGGCGAGGATGAGCGTCCAGCTGGTGGAGGCGACCGTGCGGATCTTGGTCCACTCGGACTTGAGAACGGCGGAGAGGGCCATGGTCACTCGCCGTCCTTGCGGGTCGCCTCGAAGCCGGCGCCCCAGGCGGGGACGTCGGCCGGCCGGGCCGGGTTGTCGGCGGCCACACCGGACTGCGGCGGGACCCCCGGGGTGCCGGGGGCGTGGGCGTGGTACTCGACCGCGTCCGCCGTCATACGCATGAACGCTTCCTCCAGTGAAGCCCGCTGCGGGCTCAGTTCGTGCAGCACGATCTGGTGCTGGGCAGCCAGTTCGCCGAGTTCTTCGGTGGTCGTCCCGTCGATCTCCAGCGTGCCGGTGCCCGGAACGGAGATGGCCGGGATTCCCGCCTCGTGCAGGACGTCCTTGAGGCGTTCCTGCTGCGGGGTGCGCAGACGTACGTAACTGCGCGAGTTCTGCTGGATGAAATCCGACATCGAGGTGTCGGCCAGCAGCCTTCCCTGGCCGATCACGATCAAATGCTCGGCGGTCAAAGCCATTTCGCTCATCAGGTGGGAAGAAACGAAGATCGTCCTTCCCTCCGCCGCAAGTCCTTTCATAAGATTCCTGATCCAGAGAATTCCCTCCGGGTCCAGGCCGTTGACGGGTTCGTCGAACATCAGGATCTCGGGGTCGCCGAGCAGGGCTGCGGCGATGCCCAGCCGCTGCCCCATGCCCAGGGAGAAGCCCTTCGACTTCTTCTTGGCCACGGCAGTCAGTCCGACCAGGTCAAGGACCTCGGCTACCCGGCTTTCCGGGATCCGGTTGGACTGGGCGAGGCAGAGCAGGTTGTTGTATGCGCTGCGACCGCCGTGCATGGCCTTGGCGTCCAGCAGTGCTCCGATGTATTTCAGCGGCTCCGGCAGATCCCGGTAGTGCTTGCCGTCGATCCGGACCGTGCCACTGGTCGGGTTGTCGAGGTCGAGCATCATGCGCATGGTGGTTGACTTGCCGGCCCCATTGGGGCCGAGGAAGCCGGTCACCACTCCCGGTCTGACCTGGAAGCTGAGGTTGTTGACGGCGGTCTTCGCGCCGAAACGTTTCGTAAGTCCCTCAAGCTCGATCATGCGCCTGACACTAGAACGGCCGAAGGCCCGACGCCAGTTGAAACGGGCGCGGGCCTTCGGGCACGGGGGCTTCTTGCTGCCGAACAGTACCGGGGGTGTACTGCGCGGGTACGAGCTGTGGCGTAGCGGAGGCGTACTAGCGGCTCTGCTGGGCCGGCACTCCGCGGGAGACCGGCTCGTCGTCGACGATCGGGTTGGCCGCCGCCACCGCCGCGCCGGTCAGCGTCGCGAGCATCTCGCGGACGTTGGTCAGCTGGGCGTTGATGGAGTCGCGGCGGTTGGTGAGCGCCGCCAGCTCGCGCTCGGATTCGCTGCGGATGCGGTCCGCCTTGGCGTTCGCGTCGGCCACGATGTCCTCGGCCTGGCGCTGCGCGGTCTCCACCGTCTGGCGGGCCCGGCGCTCGGCGTCCGTACGCAGCTTCTCGGCCTCCAGGCGGAGCTGCTCGGCCCGGTGCTCGATCTCGGCGAGACGCTTCTCCGCCTTGGCCTGGCGGGAGGCGAGGTCGCGCTCGGACTGCTCGCGGCGCTTGGCCAGGTTGGTCTCGAAGTCCGCGGCGGCCTGGGCGGCCTTGGCACGGGTCTCCTCGAACAGCGCGTCGGCCTCCTCGCGCTTGGAGGCCGCGTCCTTCTGGGCCTCGGCGCGCAGGGTGGAGGCGTCGCCCTTGGCCTTCTCGACGATGCGGACGCCTTCGTCCTCCGCCTTCGTCTTGCGCTCGGCGGCGAACGACTCGGCATCGTTGCGCACCTGCTGGGCCGCCGACTCGGCCAGCTCGCGGTGCTGCTCGGCCGCGCGACGGGCCTCCTCGCGCAGGTCCTTCGCCTCCTCCTCGGCGAGCCGCAGGATCTTCTCGACCCGGGCGCCGAGACCGGCGTACGACGGCTCCGCGTCGTTGACCTGGGCCTGGGCATTCTGCGTTTCGAGGTGGAGCTCCTCGATGCGCTTCTCCAGGGAGTTGATGCGGGACAGTGCGCTGTCACGGTCGGCGACGAGCTTGGTAATGCGGTCGTCCACCTGACCGCGGTCGTAACCACGCCGCACGAGCTCGAAGCCGAAGGGGGAGGATGTGTCGCTCATGGGGTTCCTGTCGAATGAGACCGATGAGGTGCTACGTGAGGTGTTAAGGGGAATCCTAGGCGCCGGAGCGGCGTGTCATCGAGTCAATGCCGTTTTGATCTGGACAATGACACCCCTTTTGAGTGGCAAGGCTACGGAATGCTTGCCACTCGTTCACCCGAGGTCCCATCAGGAGCACACTTCCAGGCACCTTGGCTAGCCCTCTGACTGCTTTCCACTCGAACGAGTGGAACCCGCTGCCGCTCCCGCCTTCACACCGCCGGCACCCTGGCCGCCCACCGATGACTTTCCGCCACCCGTAGGCGCCTCGAATGATTCCAACGCCTCAAGAACGTCCTGGACACGGGAGATCTCCGCCTGAATGTCCTCGCGTCGGCGCACCAGAACCTCCAGCTCCCGGCGCCCCTCCTCGACCAGCCGCTCCGCCTCGGACCTGGCCTCGCCGAGGATCTCCTCAGCCTCCCGGCTCAGCTCCGCCTTCTTCTGCTCGGCCTCCTTCAGCAGCTGCTCGGCCTTGCGGACCGCCGCGATGCGCACCTTCGACGCCTCGCTGCTCGCGTCCGAAACCAGCTCCTTCGCCTTCGCCTCGGCCTCCGCGCTCTGCTCGGTGGCCGCCTTCACCAGCTTGTCCACCCGCTCGCCCGCCGACTTCATCTGCTCGGCCGACTCCCGGCGGGCCCGCTCGTGCAGCTCCTCCACCTCGGACTCGACGCGACCGCGCAGCTCCTCCGCCCGTTCCCTTATGGCGGCGGCATCCGTGCGCGCGCCGACGAGCAGTTCGTCCGCATCCGTCCGGGCCTTCTCCACCAGCGAGTTGCCCTCGACGGTCGCCTCGGAGGAGATCCGGGCGGCCTCCTTGCGGGCCGCGTCGACCATCGCATCGGCCTGCTCCTCGGCCCCGGTGGTCGCGGCCAGCGCCTGCTTCTGCGCCTCGGCGGTGAGCTTCTCCGCCTCCGCACTGGCCTCGGAGATGAGCCGGTCGACCTGCTCGGCGGCCTCGCTGCGCCGCTTGTTGGCCGCCTCCCGGGCCTCGTCCAGCAGCCGCTCGGACTCCTCGCGGGCTTCGGTGCGGGCGCGCTCGGCCTCGGTCGCCGCCTCCGCCTTGACCCGCTCGGCCTCCGACCGGGTCCGGGTGGCGTGCTCCTGGGCGGAGCTCAGCGCCTCGGAGGCCTCGGCCCGCAGCTGCTCCGCCTCGGTCGCCGCCTCGCCGACCGTGCGCTCGTTGTCCCGACGGGTCTGCTCGGTGAGCTTCTCCGCCTCCGAGGCGGCCTCGCCGATGAGCCGGTCCGCCTGCTCGGCGGCCTCGGTGCGCAGCCGGTTGCCCTCGGCCCGCGCCTCGTCCAGGGTCTGCTCGGACTCCCGCTCCGCACTCGCCAGGGTCTCCTCGGCGGCGGCGGTGACCCGCTCCGCCTCGGCGGTGGCCTCGCCGATGATCCGGCCGCCGTCGTTGCGCGCGTCGTCCAGGATCCGCTCGGCCACGGCCTTGAGCGTCTCGGCCCGCTCGGCCGCCTCGCCCACCGTACGGTCGTTGGCCGCCTGGGTCTCGATGGTCATCTGCTCGGTCTCGGCGGTGGCCTCGCCGATGAGCCGGGCGCCCTCGGCGCGCGCGTCGTCCACCGTCTTCGCCGCGTCCCGCTCGGCGCCGGCCAGGGTCTCCGCCGCCTTGGCGGTGAGCGCCTCGGCCTCGGCGCGGGCCCCGTCCAGGGTGGCCGCCGCCTCGGTGGTGATCCGCTCGGCCTCGGCCGCGGCCTCGCCCAGGGTGGCTTCGTTGGCCGCCCGGGTCTCCTCCGTGTGCCGGTCGGCCTCGGAGGTGGCCTCGTTGATGAGCCGGTCCGCCTGCTCGGCGGCCTCGGTGCGCAGCCGGTTGGCCTCGGCCCGCGCCTCGTCCAGGGTGTCGGCCGCCGCGGACTCGGCCTCGGCCGCGATCCGGGTGCCCTCGGCGCGCGACTCCTCCAGGGAGACCGCCGCCTCGGACCGGATCCGGTTGGCGTCCTCGCGGGCATCCGCCCGGGTCCGGGCCGCGTCCCGCTCGGCCGCGGCCAGCGCGTCCGTGGCCTCCGTCCGCACCCGCTGGGCGTACTCGGCGGTGTCGCCGCGCAGCTGTTCGGCCTCGGCGATGGCGTCGCCGACCGTGCGTTCCGCGAGGGACTTCGCCGCGTCCGTCTCGGCCCGCGCCTCGGTGCGGATCCGGTTGGCGTCCTCGGAGGCGCGCTCGCGCTCCGCGTACGCATCGCCGCGGACCCGCTCGGCCTCGGCCTCGGCCTCCGTCTTCGTACGCTCCGCCGCGTGCTCGGCGGCGCTGCGCAGGCCGGTGATCTCCTCCTCGGCCTCCTCGCGCAGCCCGGCCACGGACTCCCGTACCTCACGGGCCGTGGTCTCGGCAGCCGCGACCAGCTCCGCCGCCCGCCGGTCCGCCTCCTCGACCAGGCGCGCGGCCTCGGCCTGCGCCTCCTCGGTCCGCTTGCGGGCCGCGGCCAGCAGTTCCTCGCTCTGCTCGCGGGCCTGGGCCCGCTCGCTGTCGGCCTCCTCGCGGGCGGCCGACAGGGTCTCCTCGGCCTCCCGGCGGCGCCGCGCGGCTTCCTCCTGGGCGGCGGCGAGGGCCTCGGCGGCCTCCGCGCCCACCCGCTCGGCCGCCGCCTTCGCCTCGGCGCGCAGCCGGTCCGCGGTCTCCTGGGCCTCCACCCGGACCCGCTCGGCCTCGGCCTCCGCCTCGCCGGTCAGCCGTACGGCGGCCTGCTCGGCCTCCGCGCGGACCCGGCCGGCGTCCTCGGCCGCGTCGGTGCGCAGCTGGTCGGCCTCGGTCTCGGACTGCGCCTGGAGGGTGCGGATCCGCTCCGCCGACTCGGCGCGCAGCCGGTCGGTCTCCTCGGTGGTCTCCCGGCGGATGCCGTCCGCCGCCGTCCGGGCGTCGCGCAGCGTCTGCTCGGCCGTGGACAGCCGGGACTCCGCCTCCTGGTGCAGCCGCACCAGCTCGGTGTCGGCCTCGGCCCGCTTCGCGGCCAGCGCCCGCTCGGTCTCCTCGCGGCGCTCGCGCACGGCCGCGTCGGTCTCGGTGCGCAGCGCCTCGGCGGCCTCCTCGGCCTCGGTGCGCAGCTGCTCGGCCTCGGCGCGGGCGCGCTCCAGGGTCTCCTCGGCCTGGGTGCGCAGGGTGGTGGCCCGCTCGATGGCCTCGGCGCGGACCCGCTCGCTCTCGGCGCCCGCCCCGCGGCGCAGTTCGTCGGCGTCCGCCTTGGACTTGGTCAGCAGCTCCTCGGCGGTCTTTGCCGCCTCCTCGATCTGCTGGACCGCCTCGCGGCGGGCCTCGCCGCGGATCCGCTCGCCCTCGGCGACGGCCTCCGCGCGCAGCTGCTCGGCCTCGCCGCGCAGCCGCCGCGCCTCCTCCTGGAGCTCGACGGTCTTGGCCCGGTACTCGGCCGTGTCGTCCTTGGCCGCGCCCTTGAGCTGCTCGGCGCCCTCGGCGGCCAGCGCGTGCAGCCGTTCGGCCTCGGCCTCCGCCTCGCGGCGGATCCGCTCCGCCTCCTCGCTGGCGGCGCGGGTGGTGGCGCGGGCGTCCTCGGACGCCTTGTTGAGGACGTCCTCCGCGGTCCGGGCCGCCTTGGCGAGCTGGGCGGCGGTGTCCTCGGCGGCAGCGGTACGGGCCTGCTGGCCGGCCTCGGTGCGCAGCCGCTCGGCCTCGGCGCGGGCATCGGCGAGCGCCTGCTCGGCCTCCGCCTTCAGCGCCTCGGTCTCCTTGGTGGCCTCGCCGACCAGCCGGGCGACCTGCTCCTTGGCGGTGCGGGTGCGCTGCTCGTTGACGGACTCGGCGGAGGCCAGCTGCTTGGCGGCTGCCTCCTTCGCCTCGGCGAGCACCTTCTCGGCCTCGGAACGGGCCTCGCGCAGGGTGCTGTCGGCCTCCTGGACCCGCTGGTCGGCCACCCGGCCGAGGTCCAGGGTCTGCTGCCGGGTCTGCTCGGACTCGGCGGAAGCGGTGGAGCGCAGCCGCTCGGCGTGCTCGGTGGCCTCCTGGGCCTGCGAGGAGGCGGCGGACAGCAGCCGCTCGGCCTCCTTCCGGGCGCGCAGCAGGGTGGCCTCGGTCTCGGCGCGGCCCACCTCGGAGGCCTCGGCCAGCCGACGGCGGGTCTCCTCGGCGACCCGGGCGGCCTCGGCGCGGGCGGCGTTCAGCGCCTGCTCGGCCTCGGCGCGCGACTCGTCCATGAGCCGCCGCGCCTGGGACTCCGTACGGGCCCGCAGCTGCTCGGCCCAGGCCACGTTCTCGTTGACGTGCGCCTCGACGGTCTGCCGGCGCTCGTTGAGTTCCTGGTCCAGCCGCTGGCGCCGGTTGACGGCCTCGGCGTGCAGTTCGGCCTGGAGCCGCGCCTGGTGTTCGGCGTGCTCCTGGAGGATGCGCTGGGTCTGAGCCCGGGCCTCGCGCAGCTCGCGCTCGGCGTCGGCGCGCATCTGGTCGGCCTGGACCTGCGCATTGCGCAGCAGCTGCTCGGCCTGGTAGCCGAGGTCCTGGTTCTCGTACGCGGGGCGGGACGCAAGAGCGCGACGCACCTCGTGGAGCTTGGCCCGCAACACCTCGACCTGGTATCCCAGGTCTTCGGCGTGCTGGACGGCCTTCTCGCGCTCCTTCTTCAGCCGCTCCATCTCGGCCTCGAAGCGCGAGAGATGGTCGGCCTCAGCCTGATGGCTCTCCTGGCGTTCGTAGCCCCGCACAGCGCGGTCCCATCCGTCCCCTGGTCGCAAGCTCACTCCCAAATGAGCACCGTCCGCCCGCTGAACGGCGCCCCCGGGGGAAATGGTGTCAGATACCGGGGCAAGGGTCACCTGGCCCCGACCCCTTCCGCACCGAAACCCCGGCCGAGCCACCCGCCACTCTACCGGCCGGGGATATAGGTGAGGTCAGTGCTCGGGGTTGGAAGTGACCAGTTCGGTGAGGACGCCGTGGCAGTCCTTGGGGTGGAGGAAGGTGATCTTGGATCCCATGGAGCCGGTGCGGGGCTCGTCGTAGAGCACGCGGACCCCCTTGCCGCGGATGGTTTCGGAGTCTCCCTGGACGTCCTCGGTGCCGAAGGCGATGTGGTGGACGCCCTCGCCGTTCTTGGCCAGCCACTTGCCGACCGCGGAGTCCTCCCGGGTGGGCTCGAGCAGCTGGAGGTACGAAGCCCCGCCGTCCGAGGTCTCGTTGATCTTGAGCATGGCCTCGCGGACGCCCTGCTCCTCGTTGATCTCGGTGTGGAACACCTCGAAGCCGTACGTGGCACGGTAGAACTCGACAGTCTTGTCGAGGTCGAAACAGGCGATCCCGATGTGGTCGATTCTTGTCAGCATGGGACCAGTGCACTGCCAGGGAGGGTGGTTACGCAACGTGCGCGCGATCACACCGACGGGCCGGTGACGCCGCCGGTACCGCTCAGTACATTCGTGTGAACCCTCGTTCACTCCTCAGCTTCCCTTGTTGAAAGGGGATCCGCCTCATGTCCGGAACGAACAACACCACTTCGGTGATCGTCGCAGGGGCCCGCACGCCCATGGGGCGACTGCTGGGCTCGCTGAAGACCTTCTCCGGTGCCGATCTCGGCGGATTCGCCATCGAGGCAGCCCTGGACCGGGCCGGGATCTCCGGCGACCAGGTGCAGTACGTGATCATGGGCCAGGTGCTGCAGGCCGGCGCCGGCCAGATCCCCGCCCGCCAGGCCGCGGTCAAGGCCGGCATTCCGATGAACGTGCCCGCGCTGACCATCAACAAGGTGTGCCTGTCGGGCCTGGACGCCATCGCGCTGGCCGACCAGCTGATCCGCGCCGGCGAGTTCGACGTGATCGTGGCCGGCGGCCAGGAGTCCATGACCAACGCCCCGCACCTGCTGCCGAAGTCCCGCGAGGGCTACAAGTACGGCGCGATCGAGATGCTCGACGCGATGGCGTACGACGGCCTGACCGACGCCTTCGAGAACATCGCGATGGGCGAGTCCACGGAGAAGCACAACACCCGGCTCGGCATCGAGCGGGCCCCGCAGGACGAGTTTGCGGCGCTCTCGCACCAGCGGGCGGCGGCTGCGCAGAAGAACGGCATCTTCGAGGCGGAGATCACCCCGGTCGAGATCCCGCAGCGCAAGGGCGACCCGGTGCTGTTCTCGGCGGACGAGGGCATCCGTGCGGAGACCACCGCCGAGTCCCTCGGCAAGCTTCGCCCGGCCTTCGCCAAGGAGGGCACCATCACCGCCGGCACCTCCTCGCAGATCTCGGACGGTGCCGCCGCCGTCGTGGTCATGAGCAAGGCGAAGGCGGAGGAGCTGGGCCTGGAGTGGATCGCCGAGATCGGCGCCCACGGCAATGTGGCTGGCCCGGACAACTCCCTTCAGTCGCAGCCCTCGAACGCGATCGCGCACGCGCTGAAGAAGGAGGGCCTGGAGGTCGCCGACCTCGATCTGATCGAGATCAACGAGGCCTTCGCGGCGGTCGCCGTGCAGTCAATGAAGGACCTGGGCGTGACCCCGGAAAAGGTGAACGTCAACGGTGGCGCGATCGCCCTGGGCCACCCCATCGGCATGTCCGGCGCGCGGGTGGTCCTGCACCTGGCGCTGGAGCTGAAGCGGCGCGGTGGCGGGGTCGGAGCGGCTGCGCTGTGCGGTGGCGGCGGCCAGGGCGATGCGCTGATCGTGCGCGTGCCCAAGGCCTGACCGGTTTTTCGGGTCCGGGCCCGCGCCGATCGCGCGGGCCCGGACCCCGTACAGCCAGCCGTAGCGAACCGAGGAGCGCAGCACGCATGACCGTGGACGTCCCCCAGCTGGTGGCGCAGGCCCGCGAGGGCAGGCCCCGGGCGGTGGCCCGGCTGATCTCACTGGTCGAGGGGGCGTCCCCGCAGCTCCGCGAGGTGATGGCGGCGCTGGCCCCGCTGACGGGCGGGGCGTACGTGGTGGGCCTGACCGGCTCGCCGGGGGTCGGCAAGTCGACGTCGACCTCGGCGCTGGTGTCGGCGTACCGGCGGGCCGGGAAGCGGGTCGGGGTGCTGGCGGTGGACCCCTCGTCGCCGTTCTCCGGCGGCGCGCTGCTCGGCGACCGGGTCCGGATGTCCGACCACGCGTCGGACCCCGGGGTGTACATCCGCTCGATGGCCACCCGCGGGCACCTGGGCGGCCTGTCCTGGGCCGCACCGCAGGCGATCCGGGTGCTGGACGCGGCCGGCTGCGAGGTGATCCTCGTGGAGACGGTCGGGGTCGGGCAGTCGGAGGTGGAGATCGCCGCGCAGGCGGACACGTGTGTGGTGCTGCTGGCGCCGGGGATGGGTGACGGCATCCAGGCGGCCAAGGCCGGGATCCTGGAGATCGGCGACATGTACGTGGTCAACAAGGCGGACCGGGACGGCGCGGACGCGACGGCGCGGGAGCTGAACCACATGCTGGGGCTCGGGGAGTCCCGGGGCCCGGGGGACTGGCGCCCGCCGATCATCAAGACGATCGCGGCGCGGGGCCAGGGCATCGACGAGGTCGTCGAAGCCCTGGAAAAGCACCGGGCGTGGATGGACGAGCGCGGGGTGCTGGCGGAGCGGCGTACGGCGCGGGCGGCGCGGGAGGTCGAGACGATCGCGATCACTGCGTTGCGGGAGCGGTTGGCGGATGTGCACGGGGATGCGCACCTCCAGGAGCTGGCGGCGGCCGTCGCGGCGGGCGAGCTGGACCCATACGCAGCCTCAGACACCCTCCTGTCCACCCTGACCCAGCAGTAGCCCTCCGGGCGCTCGTACCGCGAGGCGCGCTGCGCCGGGCCCTGGCCTCGGTCACGCTGCGGGTGGGCGGCTGCGCGGGCTGATCCGCTGCGCGGAGCCTTCCCCCACCCCGCCCCTTCCCGGCTGTACCGATAGGCGGCTCCGCCGCGTGGGGGCTCCGCCCCGGACCCCGCCAGGTGCGGGCTTCGCCCAGCACCCGGGGCTGCGCCCCGGACCCCGCTGGCGCGGGCTGCGTCCGGCACGCGGGGGGCCCGGGGCCCGGGGTGGGTTAGGCGTTGGGGCGTTTGCCGTGGTTGGCGCTCTTCTTCTTGCGGGCCCGTCGCTTGTTGCCTCGCTTCGACATGACGCGTCACTCCCTACCTTTTCGGGATCTTTCGGGCGTCGTCAGTTTACGAAGCGCCCGCCGAGCCCGCATCAGGGTGAGGCCCGCTGATCCACCCAGGGGATTCGAAAGCTCTTCGGCATGTCACACAATGTGAAACCCCAGGGGATACGGATACGTTCCGTGACGCCCGTTCGCGTCATCCAATCCCCGAGGAGGGAATCATGACTGCTTCGCGCGTTCTCCCCCGCCGCCTGGCCACGGTCGCCGCGACCGTCCTGGCCACTGCCGGCATCGGCCTGGCCGCACCCGCGGCACAGGCCGACGCTGCACTCTCCCAGCTCTCGATCACAGTCACCGAAGTCCTGGGAGGCAGTGTTCAGAACTACTACCTGACCTGCGATCCCGACGGGACCGCCGAGATCGGCAGCCCCGGCGTCCACCCCGATCCGGTCGGCGCGTGCAACCGACTGCGCGCCCTGCACGGCGACGTCGACGCGCTGAAGTTCCGGCCGGCCCCCTGCGCCAAGGAGTTCGACCCGTACAAGGTCGCGATCATCGGCCACTGGCGGGACAAGGAAGTGAAGTTCGTCGAGACCTATCCGAACCTCGACTGCCTGGCGGTGCTCACCTCCCCGGTCGTGCCGATCCCGAACGGCAACGCCGCCCACGGCAGCCCCAAGACGGTGAAGTAGCAGCCGTCGAGGCTCCGTGGCACGAAAAGAGCCGGTGAGGCCGACCGTACGGGCGGCTTCACCGGCTTCTTTTATGCCTTGCTCACGCCTTGCCGCGCCGGTCCCGCAGGTGGTCCGCCACCGGGGTGAGGGAGCCGTGCAGTGCCGCCAGTGCCTCCGGGCTCAGCAGGTCGATGAAGTGCGCGCGGACCGAAGCCACGTGGTGCGGCGCGACCTTCCGCATCGTCTCCATGCCCTCGTCCGTGAGCACCGCGTACAGCCCCCGCCGGTCCGACTCGCAGTTCACCCGCCGGACCAGGCCGGCCGTCTCCATGCGGGTGATCTGGTGGGAGAGCCGGCTCTTGGACTGCAGGGTCGCGGTGGCGAGATCGCTCATCCGCATCCGGTGGTCCTCCGACTCCGAGAGGTTCACCAGGATCTCGTAGTCGTTGTTGGTGAGTCCGAAGGGCTGGAGATCCTTTTCCAGCTGGTGCATCAGCAGCCTGCTGACGTCCAGGTGGGTGCGCCAGGCACACTGCTCGGCATCGGTCAGCCAGCGCGTGGCCGTGTCGGTCTCGATGGTCTCCATGAAAGAACTCTACCTAAGAAGTTGAATTACGTACAAAAATAGGACGATCGGAGTCAGGTCAGAGTCCGAAGCGGCGCTGGAGATCTCCCAGCTGGCCCGGCATCCGCGGGACGCCGGTCGAACCCTGCTGGCCGTGTCCGGCATGCCCGCCGTGCTGCCCGGGCACGCCCGGCTCCGCACCGACCGCCCCCACCGGCTGCTCCGCCATCAGCAGCTCCGTGGACTGCAGCAGAACCGTGCCGGCCCCCACGAACTCGAACTGGTGCTCTTCGCCGGAAGTTCCCCCGATCCCCGCGAGCTGCCGCAAACCGCCCATCACGCCCGTCATATAGCCGTGGTCGTAGTGGTGGCAGGGCGACGGGCAGTCCGCCCAGCCCACCAGCGCCTGCGGGTCCACCCGCAGCGGCGGCTCCATGAAGACCACCGGGCCGTTGGAGGCCGCCACGAACTTTCCGGTGCCGATGAGGGTCAGGAAGCCGGGGACGATCGACTGTTTGAGTGCCAGTGAGGGCTGGTAGGCGAGCAGGTTGCCGGAGCGGATCGTCAGATTGCCGTTGTCCAGGTCGTACGAGTTCACGTCGAAGGCCCGGTCGGCCAGCAGCATCTTGCCCTGGCCCTCCGCCACCACCCAGTCGGCGGCGTGCAGCGGCGAGTGGAAGCTCGTGCGCAGGAGCCGCTCGAAGCGGCCGTGGCCGATGCCGTTGAACTCGATGCGCCCGTAGTAGGCGATCATCTTGCCCTTCTGCAGGAACCACTGGCTCCCCTTGAGCTCCACGCAGAAGGTGTAGGCGTTGACGTTGTCGTCCGAGGGAAGGGTGTACGGGTCGAAGACGGTCGGGCCGGCCGGGCCGGCCGGGCCGCCCATCACGGGGCCGCCCATGGGAGGTCCAAAGGTCACAGTTTTTCCTCCGAGGCCTGAACGTACACCGCTCCCTGACCGGACAGTTCGAGCTGGAAGGCCTCGCCGGAACCGCGGCCGACCATGTCCCGCCAGCCCAGCGCCGTGGACAGCTTGTTGCGGACGTCGCCGTGGTGGGCCACGTACGCCTGCGGGTCCACATGGACCGGGCGGTTGGGGGTGATGGGGAGTTCGATCACTCCGCCGTGGGCCATCACGGCAACCGCGCCGTGGCCCTTGAGGGTGGTGGTGAACAGGCCCTGGCCGGTCACCTGGCCGCGGACCATGCCCATGACCCCGCCCTGGGAACCCATGAACATGGTGCCCTGCTGCAGGGTCCCGTCGAAGGCCAGCAGCCGGTCCGCCTCCACGTACAACGTCTCGCCGGACAGGTTGATCACCTGGACGTGGTGGCCGCCGTTGCCGAACATCACGGTGCCGCTGCCCTCGACCGTCATCAGCGGGGTCTGCTCGTTGGCCACCCGGCGCCCGATCATGCTCATGACGCCGCCCTGGCCGCCGGTGAGGTTCGGGGTGAAGGAGACCTCGCCGCGGTACGCGAGCATCGCGCCGCGCTGGCTGTAGATCCGCTGCCCCGGGATCACCTGGGCCTCGATCATCTTCGAGTTGATCTCGCGGAACGGCATCAGACGTCACCGCCGATGGTGTTGCGCTCGCTCGGCTGGACGTACACCAGGCCCTCGCCCTCGAAGCGGATCTGGAAGGCTTCGCCGGATCCCTCGCCGATCAGGGTGCGGAAGGTCACCCCGGACTGGAAGCTCTGCTGGAGGTTGCCGGTGTGCGCGATGTACGCACCCGGGTCCACCGAGAGCGGGTACTGGGCGCTGACGCGCAGCACCACGGCCGGGCCGTCGGACATGATCGCCGCCTGCCCGGTGCCCTCCACGGTGGTGGTGAAGAGACCGTTTCCGGTCGCTCCGCCGCGCAGGCCGGTGAAGCTGGTGCCGGTGCGCAGGCCGGCGTCGGTGCAGAGCAGGTTGCTGGACTCGACGTACAGCTTCTCGCCGTGCAGGTTGACCAGGTTGATCTCGCTCGCGCGGTCGGCGAAGAAGCAGGTGCCGTGCCCCTGCACTTCCATCACGGTCATCTGTTCGCCGGTCAGCCGCCGGGTGACCATGCCCCGGAGGCCTTCACCGCCGCCGGACATCTTTTTGAAGGCCATCTGACCGTCGTACGCGACCATCGAGCCGTTTTTCGCTTTCACGGCATCGCCGGTCAGGTCGACGGCGAGCACCTTGCTGCCTTGGAGTCGGAACTGAGCCACGGGGATGAAGGTATCGGCAGCGGGCGAACCCGAACAGAGCCCCCGGCCGATATCGGCCGCGAACCGGCGCCCCGGGTCAAGATCACGTAAACCGGCTGAGACACTGGGACCGACCCCCGGCCACCCTCCCGAAGGCTCACTGTGGACATCAAGACCGCTTCCGCCCTGCACCGGCTGCGCCTCGTCTCCGTACCGGAGGCCTTGTCGTTCCCGGCCCTGCTGATCTTCGGCTCGCTGCTGAGCCGGGTCTCGGACATCGACTACCTGATGATGCCGCTGGGCATCCTGCACGGCATCCTGTTCGTCATCTACGCGATCTTCCTGCTGGACGTGTGGAACCGGGCGAAGTGGCCGGTGAAGAAGGTCGCCCTGTTCTTCGGGCTGGCCCTGGTGCCCTTCGGCGGGCTGTACGCCGACAAGCTGCTCAAGCGTGACGAGGCCGACAGCGTGATGGCGGCGCGGGCGCGCGAGGTGGCCGGCAAGGAAGGCGCGGCGGCGTGATCGTCGCGTTCTCCGTGACCCCGCTCGGGGTCGGCGAAGAGGTCGGCGAGTACGTGGCGGACGCGGTCCGCGTGGTCCGCGAATCCGGCCTCCCCAACCGCACCGACGCCATGTTCACCACCATCGAAGGTGAGTGGGACGAGGTCATGGACGTCGTCCGGCGTGCCGTGGCGGCGGTGGAGGAGCGGGCGCCGCGGGTCTCCTTCATCCTGAAGGCGGACATCCGCCCCGGCGTCACGGACGGCATCACCTCCAAGGTCGACACAGTGGAACGCCACCTCGCCAACCCGCGCTGACCCCTGACCCACCCTGCCGGCTTCGCGCCGCGTCACAAGCCCCTGGCCCTTCTGGGTCGGGGGCTTTTGTGTTGCTCCAGGTCGGGGGGTGTTTGAGCGGGTGCTCAAAAACATGCCCGGAGGGTATTGAGCGGTCGCTCAAATGTGCCTATGGTCTGCGTTGAGCGATCGCTCAAATCGTGCGGGGCAAGGGGAGATCATGGGGCTGTACGTCGAGACGGTCGTGCGGACCGGGATGGCGGAGCTCTGGGAGCGCAGTCAGGATCCGGCGCAGCATCAGCGCTGGGATCTGCGGTTCACCTCCATCGACTACCTGCCGCGCGCCGAGGGCGAACCCCAGCGGTTCCGGTACGCCACCCGGGTGCTGCCCTTCCTCGCTGTGGACGGCACCGGCGTCAGCTCCGGCGAGGCCCACCGGGCCGACGGGACCCGTGTCTCCGCCCTCCGCTTCGCCTCCGCGCACCCGCTCTCCCTGATCGCCTCCGGCAGCGGCTACTGGCGCTACGTCCCCGGCCCCGACGGCATCCGCTTCCTCACCGGCTACGACTACCGGCCGCGCTGGGGCCGCTTCGGCGCCCTCGCCGACCGGCTGGTCTTCCGGCCGCTGATGGGCTGGGCCACCGCCTGGTCCTTCGACCGGCTGCGGCTCTGGTGCGAACGGGGGGTCAGCCCGGCCGCCGGGCTGGCCCGGGCCCTGGCCGAGACGGCCGTACGGCTGTTGGTCTGCGTCCTGGCCGCCGTAGTGCTGCCGCCCGCCCTCGCCGTGCTGCTCGGAGCCGCCGCCGTGCTGCTGCCGCCGCTGCCCGGCACCCCGGCCGCCCGCCGCTGCCTGCGCACCCCGCCCGGCCGGGCCGCTGCCACCGCCCCCCGACTGCTCGCCACCCTGGAACAGTGATGACCCGTTCTTCTATATTTCGGACCCATATGGGCGGCGCCTTCGACCGCCTTCACCCGCAGCTCCAGCGCCGCTTTTCGGTCGGCCTGGACAGCGGGGAGGGCTGCATCGGGCGGGGCAGCATGGACCGGATCTGGCACGGCCCCGGCTTTGTGAAGCCCTTCCTCCACCTCGGCGGGCTCCGCAACATCCTGGTTCCGCGGGAGGGGCGGAACGTGCCCTTCGTCATCGAGAACATGCCGTACGCCGACTCCTTCGGCCGGGAGACCGTCACCTTCGTCCGCACCTTCCACCTGCCGGACGGGCCGCGCCGGTTCGATGCGACCATGGTCCACAGCGCGGAACGGAACTGCGTCCTCGACTACCTGGGAACCCATCAGCACCTGGCCAGCGACCTCCACATGACCGCCGAACCGGACGGCTCGCTGCTCATCCGTTCCGGCGAACACCGGTTCAGGGAAGGGCCGGTCGACGTCCGGGTGCCCGACTGGATCGGTGGCGACGCCGAGGTGCGGGAGTCCTACGACGAGCGCAGCGGACGGTTCCGGATCCGCGTCCGGGTGGTGAACCGCCGCTTCGGCCCGCTCTTCGGGTACGAGGGCTCCTTCACCGCCGAATACGTCGACGTCGCCGGGCACGGCGTCCGCAAGGACCTGCGCCCGGTCCGGGAGGAGGTGCGCGCGTGAGCGCGACGACCAAGGAGAAGCTGCTGGCCGGCGCGCTGCGCACGCTGGTGGAACAGGGCATCGCCAAGACCTCGGCCCGCAGCATCGCGGCCACCGCCGGGGTCAACCAGGGCCTGATCTTCTACCACTTCGGGTCGGTGGACGAACTGCTCTCCGAGGCCTGCCGGTTCGGTGCGGAGCAGCGGGTGACCCGCCACCGGGAGCGGCTGGCCGGGGTGGACTCGCTCGCCGGACTCCTGGACTTCGCCCGCGAGATGCACGAGGAGGAACGGGCGGCCGGCCATGTCGCCATGCTGGGCCAGCTGCTGGCCGCCGGCCAGACCCAGCCCGCCCTGGCCGCTGCGACGGCTTCCGGCCTGGCCCTGTGGGTGGCGGAGCTGGAGACCGTACTGACCCGGCTGCTGGCCGCGACCCCGCTGGGCGAGTTCGCCGACCCGGCCGGGCTGGCCCGGGCGGTGGCGGCCTCCTTCGTCGGCATCGAGCTGTACGAAGGGGTGGACCCGGAGGGGGCCGGCCGCGCCCTCGATGCGCTGGAGCAGCTGGCGGGCCTTGCCCAGGTACTGGAGGGGCTCGGCCCGCTCAGCCAGCGCGCGGTCCGCCACGGCCTCCGCCGCGGCGCTCGCCGCTGAGCCTGCGCCGAGCGCCGGGCGGGTCGCTGGTACCGCCTGCCCGTGCCGCCATGCCCGGCCGCCCGTACTGCCCGGCCGGCCGTACCGCCCGGCCCTACTGCCGGGCCCGGCGGGCCAGGCCCAGGGCGTAGTCCGGCCACCAGGTGCCGGCCGTCGGGCCGCCCCGGCAGGTGCCGTCCGAGGCGCCCGGCCGTTTGATCCACAGGTACGCGTCGACCAGCGGGTCGCCCGTCCGGTCGGTGGGCGGGGTGCCGAGCGACCGGCCGGGGGGATTGCACCGGGCCTGCGCCGGGTCGCCGGGCAGCGGGCCGTCGCCGTTGCGGCCGGTGTCGAGGACGAAGTGCCGGCCGCCGGTCCGCTCGGAGAGCTCGGCGCCGTACGCCCGGCCGTCCGCGTCGGTCTGGAAGTCGGAGACGTTGACGGCGAAGCCGTCGGCCCGCTCCAGCCCGGCGGCGCGCAGGGGCTCCACGAGCCGGCCCGGGTCCCGGACCCAGGCCGGACTCCCGGCGTCCAGGTAGACCTTGGTGTTGCGGTTGCGCTTGAGCCGGTCCACGGCCTCGGCGAGCAGCTGCAAGCGTTCGTCGTGGCGGGCGGCCGGGGTGCAGCCGTCGAGGAGCTGGGCAACCGCCCCCGGCTCCAGGACCACCAGGGCCCGGGCGTCGCCGACGGCCTCGGCGAAGGCGCCGATCCAGCGGCGGTAGGCGGGCCCGTCCTTGGCCCCGCGGGCCGATGCCCCGCCGGCCGACGCCCCGTCTGCCGAAGGCCGACCGCAGTCCCGCCGGTGCGGGAGGTGGTAGGCGGTGAGGACCAGGGTCCGCTTCGCTGCCTTGGCGCTGCGTGCGGCCCGGCGGAGCTCCGGGCCGGGATCGCCCGCCGGCCCCCACAGTGCCATCGGCCGGTCCGCGATCCGCCGCAGGACCTGCGCGTCGGCGGTGCGTCCGTGTGCCTCCCAGGCCTCGACCTGCCGGGCCGCCTCGCTCTGCGGATCCACCCAGAACGGGGATTCTTCCTCTTCCGTGGGGTCGGCGGCGGCGCCCGCCGCCGGGGTGGCCGGAGCGGGCCGGTCCGCGGTGCAGCCGGCGGTCAGCGCCAGGGCGAGCATCACGACGAGCGGGGCGAGGTGTCGGCGTCTTGGGCCTGGCATCCGGCTTCCTCCGGGCGGGGCGGGCGGGCGGACGGGGCGGGCGGGCCGGGACATCGTGACATGCCGGACGAATCGCCGCGGGTCACGACACCGGGGCCGAACCGGTGGCGAGTGCAGTGCCGAGCGAGGTACGGGCGTAGTGCACCTGGTGGCCGTGCCGGTGACGGGTCAGCAGACCGGCCGCGTGCAGGGCCTTCAGGTGCGCCGACACGGAGGACGGGGCCAGTCCGAGGCGGCGGGCGAGTGCGGTGGTGGACGCCGGTTCGCCCAGGGCGTGCAGTACGTCGGCCCGGGCGCGGCCCAGCAGTCCGGCCAGGGCCGCCGGGGTGGGCCCGCCGTCCTCCGCCCACAGCGCCCCGATCCCGCGGGCCGGGTACACGACCGTCGGCTGCCAGGGCGCATCGAAGCCGCCGACGAGGTCCGGCCAGACGAACGCGCTTGGCAGCAGCACCAGGCCCCGGCCGTCGAGGCGGCGCTCGTGGTGGGAGTCCCGGCGCACGGTCAGGGTGTCGTTGGCCCCGTCCCAGCGCAGGTCGGGATGGAGCCCGTCGAAGAGCGCGGCCAGGCCGCCGGCCGCGAGCAGCCGCGAGTGGAACAGCACATCGGCCTCCAGCAGCGCGCGCAGCCGCGGCCATTCCGGTTCGACCAGGGCCCGCCAGGCGGCCTCCGACAGGTCGGCCAACTCCTGCACCGCGCGCGCCGGATCGGCCAGCATGGCCCGTCCGGTCGGGCTGTCCAGGGCGCCGGGCGTACAGGCCAGGGAGCGCCGGAGGTCCTCCCGGGCGACCTCGGGGTCGGTCCGCCGGACCGCGGCCATCTCCTCCTCGAAGCCGGCGGCGGGCGCGCCGGGCGGCGGCCACAGGAAGTCCGGGCTGTGCCCGCGCCGCGGCATCAGCAGCCACAGTGGCCGCAGGTCCAGCCCGGCGGCTGCGTCCCGGATCCGCCGCAGCCACGGCCGGTGGTATCCGTGACGGCCGGGCCGTGCCAGCACCCGTACCGCTTCCTGGGTCTCCCAGCGGGGCGAGAGGGCGAACCGGCAACGGAGCAGATCGCCCGGCCCGAAGCGCAGGTGGAAGGACATGGCGGACAGCCTGGGCCGGAACGCCGGCCGGCAGCAAGCAGGTTCGGGCGGCAGCCCACCCGGAGGCCCGCACGGCCCCACCGCACACCGCGGCAAAACAGCGCATACCGCCGCGCAGGCGGCTATAGTGGGCGACTGCGAAGGGGAGTAGCCCCGAGATACCGGTCATCGACACACTGGAGCCTTCGGGTTCCCGGTGGCCGGGCCCGCCTCCGGTTCGGATGCGGGTGGGCGAGACCTTCGGCCCGTTTGTCGACGACGTATATCAGCGCGCCGGCGGGGCCGAAGCCGTCCGCCGCTCCCGCGCTGATCGTTCTTCGAGGCCCCCGCCGGTGCGGGAAGGCCGGACGATACCCGTGATCCATTTCGTAGTGCTCATCGTGTGCGCGGTGGCGATCTACCTCTCGTGCGAGTGGTTCGTCAACGCGGTGGAGTGGCTGGGTGAGCGCCTCAAGGTCGGGAAGATGGCGGTCGGCACGATCCTGGCCGCTTTCGGAACCGCCCTGCCCGAGTCCGTGGTCACCCTGGTCGCCGTGACCACCGGCGCCACCGACGAGGCCAGGAACCTCGGAGTCGGCGCCGCCATGGGCGGCCCGCTCGCCCTGGCCACCGTCGCCTATGGCGTGACCGGCGCCATGCTGCTCCTCAAGCGCCGCAAGGACCGTGCCGCCGTCCTCGCCGGGGTCGGGGTCGGCGCCGGCGGCCCGGGGGCGGACCTGCCACGGCCGGGCGGCGGCGCGGCCCTCGGCGACGCCAAGGACATGGAGCGCCTGGCCAAGGACCAGAAGTGGTTCCTGGCGATCTTCTTCCTGAAGGTCGGGCTCGGCCTGGTCGCCTTCGCGTTCAAGCCCGCGCTCGGTCTGCTGTTCTTCGCCGCCTACGCGGTCTACTTCTGGCGGGAGATCCGCAGCAGCCGCGCCGACGACGGCACGGACGGGGCGGACGGGGAGGGCGGGGAGGGCGAGGAGGACGAGCAGCTGGAGCCGCTGAAGCTCCAGCCCACGGCCGCCTCCCCGGCGACCTGGGCGGTGGTCGTCCAGACCCTGGCAGCCCTCGTGGTGATCTTCTTCGCCGCGCACTTCTTCGTGAAGCAACTCGACGTCATCGGCCCGATGCTCGGCCTGTCCGCGACCGTCACCGCGCTCCTGCTGTCCCCGATCGCCACCGAACTCCCCGAGATCATGAACGCGGTCATCTGGGTCCGGCAGGGCAAGACCCAACTGGCCCTGGCCAACATCTCCGGCTCCATGATGATCCAGGCCACCGTCCCCAGCGGGATCGGCCTGCTCTTCACGAGCTGGCACTTCGACGGCGCCCTGCTGTGGTCCGGGATCGTCACCGTCGCCGCGATCGTCCACCTCCTGCTGGCCATGCGCACCAACAGGCTCACGCCCGCCCGTCTCGCGGTCGCCGGACTGTTCTATGCGGTCTTCGCCGTCGGACTCGTCTTGATCATCGGCTGATGCGGGCCCTTAGGGTGCGGTCCATGAGACGACACATCGAGTTCGCGTACCTGCACAACTTCCGTGATCTGGGCGGCTATCGGACCCGGGACGGGCGGGAGCTCCGCTGGGGGCGGCTGTACCGGTCCGACTCGCTGGGGAAGCTCGCCGGGCCCGCCGCGCGGGCGGACCTCGACCGCTTCCGGGAGCTGGGCATACGGACCGTGATCGACCTGCGCTACCCGTGGGAGATCGAGGCGAAGGGCCGGATCCCGGAGCAGGACGGCCTGGCGTACCGGAACCTGAGCATCGAGCACCGGCCGTACGACCAGGCCGAGATCGATCCGGAGCTGGACCCCTGGCGCTACCTCGCCGACCGGTTCGCCGAGGTCGCCGAGGACGGGGCCGAGGAGCTCCGCGAGGCGCTGGAGGTCCTCGCCGCCGAGGACGGGCCGCAGGTGTTCCACTGCGCCTCCGGCAAGGACCGCACCGGTCTGCTGGCCGCCCTCGTGCTCGCCCTGCTGGACGTCCCGGAGGACGTCATCGCCGCGGACTTCGCGCTCACCGAGCTGGCCACCGACCGCCTGGTCGCGGACTGGCACGCGGCCAACCCGGGCCGGACGCTGCGCTGGCCGGCGTACGGCCGGGCCCCGGAGGAGGTCATCCGGCTCTTCCTGGCCGATCTGACGGAGCGTTACGGTTCGGTGCACGCGTACGCGATCGGGCGCCTGGGCATCGACGAGGAGCTCGTCACCCGGCTGCGGGACCGCCTGCTGGCACCCTGACCCGGCGCGGGTCCGGCGGGTTCGACCCAGGCCCCGGCCCTGTGCCGGACCGGCGGCGGGCCGCCCCGTCCGTGGCGCGGACCCGCCCTGCCCGGTTCGGCGCAGGGCGGGCCCGTACGCCGCGGCCCGGCCCGGGCAGTGATTCGTCCACTGCCGAATCACTGCCCGGGTCGCGCCCCGGACGGCAGGGTCGGGGCATGACCGCCACCGACGCGGCCGACGCCGGATCCCGTCCGGCAGCCGGCTATTCCTCCGTGTTCCGGGTCCGCGAGTTCCGTGCCGTGTTCGCCGCGCACCTGATGTCGGTGCTCGGCGTGGTCGTCGCCGAGATCGCCCTCACCGTGCTCGTTTTCCGGCTCACCGGCTCACCGCTGATGAGCGCGCTCACCTTCGCCCTCGGTTTCCTGCCCCACGCCCTCGGCGGCACCCTGCTCGCCGGGATCGCCGACCGCTACCCGGCCCGCCGGGTGCTGGTCGGGTGCGATCTGCTCTGCGCCGCCTGCGCCGCGCTCATGGTGCTGCCCGGCACCCCGGTCGCCGTGCTGCTCGGGCTGCGCTGCGCCATGGCCGCGGTCGCCCCGCTCTTCCAGGGCACCCGGGCCGCCTCCCTCGCCGACATCCTGGGTACCGGGGACGCCTTCGTGCTCGGCCGCTCCCTGCTCCGCATGATCGCGCAGAGCGCCCTGCTGACCGGGTTCGGCCTCGGCGGGCTGCTGCTCACCGCGGTCTCCCCGCGGGGCGCCATCGCCGTCACCGCGGCCGGGTTCGCCGGGTCCGCGCTGCTGCTCCGCCTCGGCACCCGGGCCCGCCCCGCCCGCGCCGGGGCACCCCCCGGCGGCACCCGGACCTCCCCGCTCGCCGGACTGCGTGCCGTGCTCGGCCCGCGGCGGCTCCGCGCGCTCGCCCTGCTCAGCTGGCTGCCGCCGCTGTTCCTGGTCGTCCCCGAGGCGCTGATGGCCCCGTACGCCGACCGGCTGGGGCTCGGTACCGCCGCCCTCGGCCTGCTCATGTGCGCGCTGCCGGCCGGCACCATCGCCGGGGAGCTGTGGGCCGGGTCCGCGCTCTCGCCCCGGACCCGCTCCCGGATCACCGCCCCCCTCGCGGCCGTCGCGCTGCTGCCGCTGCTGGGGTACGCGCTGCGCCCCGGGCTCGCCGTGACCCTGGTCCTGCTGCTCCTCGCCGGACTGGCCCAGGCCTACACCCTCGAGCTGGACGCCTGGTACGTGGAAGCGGTCCCGGAGGAGCTCCGCGGCCGGGCCATGACCCTGCTGTCCACCGGCCTGATGACGCTCCAGGGGGTCGGGATGGCGGCGGCCGGCCTGGCCGCCGAGTTCCTGCCGCTGCCCGCGGTCGTCGCCGGGGCCGGGGCGCTCGGCACCCTCTGCGTGGCGGCGCTGCTGGCCGAGCTCGTCCGGTCGCGGAACGAGCCGAGGAACGAGCCGAGGAAAGAGCCGAGTAATGAGACGGGCCTGTTCACCAAATGACCGGCCGGTAAGGTCGGGTGCGTGTCCAAGCCGCTCAGCCTTCCCTTCGATCCCATCGCCCGCGCCGACGAGCTCTGGCAGCAGCGCTGGGGTCCGGTCCCCTCGATGGCCGCGATCACCTCGATCATGCGGGCGCACCAGATCCTGCTCGGCGAGGTCGACGCCGTGGTGAAGCCGTACGGGCTGACCTTCGCCCGGTACGAGGCGCTGGTCCTGCTCACCTTCTCCAAGGCCGGCGAACTGCCGATGTCGAAGATCGGCGAGCGGCTGATGGTCCACCCCACCTCGGTGACCAACACGGTCGACCGGCTGATGAAGTCCGGCCTGGTGGCCAAGCGGCCGAACCCGAACGACGGGCGCGGAACCCTGGCGTCCATCACGGACAAGGGCCGCGAGGTGGTGGAGGCGGCCACCCGGGACCTGATGGAGATGGACTTCGGGCTCGGCGCGTACGACGCCGAGGAGTGCGCGGAGATCTTCGCCATGCTCCGGCCGCTGCGGGTGGCTGCCGCGGACTTCGACGAGAAGTAGCCCGAAGGAGCCCGCGGGCCGGCCGCCGGTGAGCTTGGTCACGGCCCGGCGGGCGGCGACCCGGCCCCGCCCGCGCGTCCGCGGCGGGCGCGGTACTCCCGGGTCCGGCGCCGTTTTCCGGCCGGTTAGGCTCGTCCGCATGAAACGAAGCGTGCTGACCCGCTACCGCGTCATGGCCTACGTGACCGCGGTCATGCTCCTGATCCTCTGCGCCTGCATGGTGGCCAAGTACGGCTTCAACACCGGCGCCGACCTCACCTTCGCGGTCTCCCAGGCGCACGGTGTGCTCTTCATGATCTACCTGGTCTTCGCCTTCGACCTCGGCTCCAAGGCCAAGTGGTCCTTCGGCAAGCTGCTGTGGATCCTGGTCAGCGGCACCATCCCGCTCGCCGCCTTCTTCGTCGAGCGGAAGGTCCGCGCCGAGGTCGAGCCGCTGGTCATCGGGACCCCGGCCGCCGCCCCGGCCGAGGCCTGAGGCTCGCGTTCCACTGGACTAAGCCACCCCCGGAGTGACTCTCCGGGGGTTTGCCATCGACATTTACTAGGACGTCCTAGTAAATTTGAAGCATGGACGCTGACGCCATCGAGCAGGGCCGCCTTCGCTGGCAGGCCCGTTACGACAAGGCCCGCAAGCGGGACGCCGACTTCACCACCCTCTCCGGCGATTCCGTCGAGCCCGTGTACGGGCCGCGGCCCGGCGACACGTACGAAGGGTTCGAGCGGATCGGCTGGCCGGGGGAGTACCCCTACACCCGCGGCCTGCACGCCACCGGCTACCGGGGCCGGACCTGGACCATCCGGCAGTTCGCCGGATTCGGCAACGCCGAGCAGACCAACGAGCGCTACAAGATGATCCTGGCCGCCGGCGGCGGCGGGCTCTCCGTGGCCTTCGACATGCCCACCCTGATGGGCCGCGACTCCGACGACCCCCGCTCCCTCGGCGAGGTCGGGCACTGCGGGGTCGCCATCGACTCCGCCGCCGACATGGAGGTCCTGTTCAACGACATCCCGCTCGGGGACGTCACCACCTCGATGACCATCTCGGGCCCGGCTGTGCCCGTCTTCTGCATGTACCTGGTCGCCGCCGAGCGGCAGGGAATCGACCCGGCCGTCCTCAACGGCACGCTCCAGACCGACATCTTCAAGGAGTACATCGCCCAGAAGGAGTGGCTCTTCGAACCCGAGCCGCACCTGCGCCTCATCGGCGACCTCATGGAGTACTGCGCCAAGGGCATCCCCGCCTACAAGCCGCTCTCCGTCTCCGGCTACCACATCCGCGAGGCCGGGGCCACCGCCGCGCAGGAGCTCGCCTACACCCTCGCCGACGGCTTCGGGTATGTGGAGCTCGGCCTCTCCCGCGGCATGGACGTCGACGTCTTCGCCCCCGGCCTGTCCTTCTTCTTCGACGCGCACCTCGACTTCTTCGAGGAGATCGCCAAGTTCCGCGCCGCCCGCCGGATCTGGGCGCGCTGGATGAAGGAGGTCTACGGGGCCAAGAGCGACAAGTCCATGTGGCTGCGCTTCCACACCCAGACGGCCGGCGTCTCCCTCACCGCGCAGCAGCCGTACAACAACGTCGTACGGACGGCCGTGGAGGCCCTCGCGGCGGTCCTCGGCGGCACCAACTCCCTGCACACCAACGCCCTCGACGAGACCCTCGCGCTGCCGAGCGAGCAGGCCGCCGAGATCGCGCTGCGCACCCAGCAGGTGCTGATGGAGGAGACCGGGGTGGCCAACGTGGCCGACCCGCTGGGCGGTTCCTGGTACGTCGAGCAGCTCACCGACCGCATCGAGGCCGACGCGGAGAAGATCTTCGAGCAGATCCGGGAGCGCGGACTGCGCGCCCACCCGGACGGCCGGCACCCGATCGGCCCGATCACCTCCGGCATCCTGCGCGGCATCGAGGACGGCTGGTTCACCGGCGAGATCGCCGAGTCGGCCTTCCAGTACCAGCGGTCGCTGGAGAAGGGCGACAAGCGGGTCGTCGGCGTCAACGTCCACCACGGCTCGGTCACCGGGGACCTGGAGATCCTCCGGGTCAGCCACGAGGTGGAGTGGGAGCAGGTCCGGGTCCTCGGCGAGCGCAAGGGCCGGCGGGACGAGGCCAAGGTGCGCGGCGCGCTGGACGCCATGCTCGGTGCCGCCCGCGACGGCTCGAACATGATTCCGGCGATGCTGGACGCGGTCCGGGCCGAGGCGACCCTCGGCGAGATCTGCAACGCGCTGCGGGACGAATGGGGCACCTACACCGAGCCGCCGGGCTTCTGAGCCGACGGCAGGCCCTTGGGGAAACCTGCTGGAACGGCCGGCTATGGCGCCCGTACCGTGGCGCCATGGCCGGCCGTCCCTTCTCCACCCCCATTTCCGCTCCCGTCCGCGACATCCGGGTCCGGTACCACCGCCCCGGCGACGCCGGGGCGTACGCGCACCTCCTCGCCGACTTCGAGCCACCGTCCGGACCGGGCGGGGAGCCGGAGTTCGTCAACGAGCTGTCCCGGTTCCAGCTGCCGCCCGGGCACGCCGAAGCCGTGCGGCAGGGCGTACGGGAGGGACTGGACGGGCACCGCGCGCTGGTGCGGCTGCGCAAGGGGACGTTCTACCTGGCGGATTCCGCCGAGCACGGCTACCGGGAGGCCGGGCGACTCGCGGCCCGCGGGGCGCTGCTCGCCGCCGGACTGCGGGCACCTGGGACACCGTCGGAACCGCTGGACTGGGAGCTGCCGGGCGTGACCTGGCCCGGCCGGCGCGGCCTGCCGCTGCCCGCGGCGGTGCGCGGCCTGACCGTGCGCGTCCAGTACAACCGGGGCGGCTGCGGCCCCTTCGCCCTCGTCACCGCGGACCTGGAACCGCCGGGCCCGGGCGGCGGGCCGGAACTGCTGAGCGAGGTGCCGGAGGACCGGCTGCCGGCCGAGTACCTGCCCGCGCTGCGGGCCGGACTGGCGGACGGGCTCTGCGGGGTCCTCGCCCGGGTGCGGATCACCGACGGCCGCTGCCACGAGGTGGACTCCTCGGAGCTCGGGTACGAGCTGGCGGGCCGGGCTGCCGGGCTCGGCGCACTCGCCGCGACGGGCCTGCTGCCCGACGCCGCGGTGGGCGACTCGTACGCCCTCCGGGTCACCTGGCCCGGCCGCCCGGCCAGGGCCTAGGCGGCTGCGCCCCGCAGGCCGTGCATCAGCAGGGCCGTGAAGGTCGCGACCCACAGTTCGTCCACCGGCTCCGAGCTGACCAGCGCACGGTGCACCACGGTGCCCGCGATCACGTCGAAGATCAGGTCGGTGGTGCGGCCGGCCAGGACCTCGTCCTCCTCGTACGGGAGTTCGCCACGGGCCTGGGCCCGCTCCCGGCCCAGTACGACGAGACGTTTCTGCCGGTCCACGATCGCCGACCGGATCCGGTCCCGGAGCGCCTCGTCCCGGGTGGATTCCGCGACCACCGCCATCAGCGCCGTCCGGGCCTCCG
Organism: Streptomyces sp. NPDC002054; assembly: GCF_040296685.1. NCBI lineage: Bacteria > Bacillati > Actinomycetota > Actinomycetes > Kitasatosporales > Streptomycetaceae > Streptomyces > Streptomyces sp. NPDC002054. Next base: position 85,454 of record NZ_JBEOXT010000006.1, on the reverse strand, counting down.
GCCGGCGCAGCAGTTCGGCGAATCGGAGCACCACGTACTCGACGTCCGCCTCCAGGGAGCCCCGGTCCGGGAGTTCCAGCTCGTCGAAGAGCTCCGCGACCGCATCCACGACCAGTTCGTTCTTCCCCGACCACCGGCGGTACAGGGTGGTCTTGGCGACGCCCGCGCGGGCCGCGACATCACCCATGGACACCTTGGACCAGCCCAGCTCGCACAGCGCGTCCCGGGTCGCGGCGAGGATCGCGGCGTCCGCCGCGGCGCTGCGGGGGCGGCCGGTGCGGCCGGCACCGGAAGGGACATCAGGCGAGTGCATGGCGAGGACCATACCGGCCGGTAGCAGAACCGCCGTGAGCCGCGTCACTGTGGCGGCCCTGTGGTTCAGATCACGGAGCGCCGGGCGGCCGGGAGAGTTACGCTACGGCTCGTAGCGTAAGAGTCCCGGATTTCGACCGTTCCCGGTGACACCACGCGACAACCACACGGCGCCAGGTGGGGACCCGGCGCCACCACACGTTGTGGACCGGTGTTTCCAGCCGGTTCGGGGGATCTTTTTCTTCGGCGCGCGCATACGGGGGAGGATGTACGCATGCAGCCCAGAAACATGTCCATGAGCGGCGTCGTCGACCTCGCCGCGGTGAAGGCGGCCGGCGAGGCCAAGGCGAAGGCCGAGCAGGCCCGGGTGGAGGCCGCCCGGCAGGGTGGCTCCGCGGCGGTGCCGCCGTCGGCGCTCGTCATCGACGTCGACGAGGCCGGTTTTGAACGTGATGTGATCCAGCGCTCCGCCGAGGTCCCGGTCGTCATCGACTTCTGGGCCGAGTGGTGCGAGCCCTGCAAGCAGCTCGGCCCGCTGCTGGAGCGGCTGGCCGTGGAGGCCAACGGCCGGTTCGTGCTTGCCAAGGTGGACGTCGACGCCAACCAGATGCTGATGCAGCAGTTCGGCATCCAGGGCATCCCGGCCGTCTTCGCGGTGGTCGCCGGCCAGGCGCTGCCGCTGTTCCAGGGCGCGGCCCCGGAAGCGCAGATCCGCGAGACCCTCGCGCAGCTGATCCAGGTCGCCGAAGAGCGCTTCGGGCTGACCGGGATCGCGGTGGACCCGGACGCCGAGGGCGCCGCCCCGGCGGACCAGGCCTCCGCCGCGGCCGTGCCGGCCGGCCCGTACGACGCCCTGCTGGAGGCGGCGATGGCCGCGCTGGACGCCGGCGACCTGGCCGGTGCCGTGCAGGCGTACCAGAACGTACTCGCCGACGACCCCGGCCACCCCGAGGCCAAGCTGGGCCTGGCGCAGGCCGAACTGCTCCGGCGGGTGCAGGGCATGAACCCGCAGGAGGTGCGGGCGGCGGCGGCCGAGAACCCCAAGGACCCGGCGGCGCAGATCGCGGCGGCGGACCTGGATCTGGTCGGCGGGCACGTCGAGGACGCCTTCGGGCGGCTGGTCGACACCGTGCGGGTGACGGCGGGCGAGGACCGCGACGCGGCCCGGCTCCGGCTGCTCGAACTGTTCGAGGTCATCGGCGGGGACGACCCGCGGGTGGGCGCGGCCCGTACCGCCCTGGCGCGGGTGCTCTTCTAGCCGGGTTCCGGCCGGGTCCCGGCGGCTGGAGCATCGCCGGAGCGCTTCGCCGATTTGTTGACACAAACGCCAACAGCGACTCCACTTTGCCAAAACTTGGTAATCGGCGCAGCTGTTACTCGCAGTAAATCGAACCCCTGGATCTGTCCGCTTGCGGATGGATTCAGGGGTTCTGTCGTGGCCCATGGTGACACCCTCTGTGGCCACTCGACGGCGCGGGGTCGCACCCCGGTTATCCAGCCGTTACCCGCCAGTAACGAACCCCCTTGTGCGGCGGCACGGAATGGACCACGATCGGCCACGCTCGGTCCATCCCGCAGAGCCGCTCACCCGGAGCGCGGAGATGGGTCCCCACCGGGCGGGCCGATGGCAGTGGCATCGGTTCAAGGACAGGGGGGTCTTTGCCACACCGGCAGAGCCTGTCCTCCAGGTTGCGCGGACGCGTGGCCCAGTGGTTGTCGCTCGGGGGTGATCGCCGGTGTACCTGACGCGGATCCGCGCCACGGACTCCTGCGCTCCTTCCCGAGGACGTAGCACTTCTCCCATCCCAGGACGGGCAGGGCCCCGACCGGAGATGTACGTCCGAGAAGGAGGAACAACATGAATTCCCAGGTTCGTGGTGGGACCAGATGGAAGCGCTTCGCGCTCGTCATGGTGCCGAGCATCGCGGCGACCGCCGCGGTGGGTGTGGGTCTCGCGCAGGGTGCCCTGGCGGCGTCCTTCAGCGTGTCCGGCCAGGACTTCAAGGTGCGCGCCGACGAGCTCGTCGGTGAGGACCTGATCCAGTACGGCGGCATTGCCAAGGGGCACGACCTCCATGGCAAGCCCCAGGATCACCCGGTCACCATCTCCGGGTTCAAGAAGGCCACCATCACCAACATGTGCCAGTCCCTGGTCACTCCGGTGCCCGGTATCGGCAACATCACCCTGAAGCTCCAGACGGGCCACAAGGGCCGTCCGGCGGTCGCGGACAACATCTACCTGGATGTCGCCGAGCTCGACGCGGACGCCAAGTTCGAGAAGCTCGACATCGGTGTCGCGGTGGGCCACGAGAGCCACGCCACGAAGCCGCAGCCGGGCACCGTGTCCAGCCCGTTCGCGTTCTCCCAGCGCGCCAAGACGGCGACGCTGACGAACGTGCGGCAGAAGGCGTGGGCGACGACGGCGGGTACCTTCACCCTGCCCGACCTCAAGCTCCGCCTGCTCAGCGGCGACCAGCCGTGCTACCAGGACGAGAAGTAATCGTTCCCGGTGCTTGACCGGACGGGTGGGCGACGGCTGCAGCCGTGTCCGCCCACCCGTCCGGGCTTCACCTAGTTCTCCGTACCACCGTTTCCAGGGAGCTGTTGTCCATGAACCCCCAGGCCCCGGTTAACGCCGCCACCAAGGACCACTGGCTCACCGTGGTGTACTACCGCTTCCACGCCTGGAGCGGCAAGCGGCCGTTCTGGGCCGGGCTGTTCACTCTGCTGGGCGGCGTCCCGATCGCGTACTTCCCGTACGCAGACGTCCGGCTGGGCAATATCACCATCGCGATGGCGACCACCGGCGGTGCCGGTGCACTCATCATCGGCGTCCTGCTGATCACGCTGGGTCTCGCCCTCTGGTTCCAGCAGGGCATCCGGATCTTCGCCGGCGTCGCCACGCTCCTGCTGGGCCTGGTGTCGCTGCCGGTGTCCAACCTCGGCGGCTTCTTCATGGGCTTCCTCTGCGCGCTGCTGGGCGGCTGCCTCGCGCTCTCGTGGGTGCCCGGTGCGCCCGCCGAGGAAGCGGACCCGGTGATGGCCGTGGCCGGACCCGGGCCCCACGAGAAGGAAACGGACTACGCGACCGAGACGACTGCCCACGCCAATGGCGGGAGGAACAGTGCGGGGTGACGAGACGCAGCGGGCCGTGGCCCCAGACGCAGAGTCCCGTGAGAGGAAGGGCCCGCGGCACGCGGCGCCCAGGAAGTCGCTGCTGACGAAGCTCCAGATACCCGTCGGCAAGACCATGGCACTGGCCGCGATGCCCACCGCGGTGTTCGTGGGCATGGGCATGGCCCCGAAGCTGGCCCTGGCCGACGAGAAGGACATTCCCTTCGCGCCCGGGCCCTGTGTGACCCGCTCCGACGAGCCGACGGACGAGGAGAGCAAGTCCGCCTCGAAGTCGCCCTCGCCGTCCGCGTCGAAGTCCCCCTCCAAGACGCCCTCGCCCGGTACGTCGCCCAGCGCGACCCCGCGGCCCGGCGCGTCGAAGAGCCCCTCGGCCAAGCCGTCCCCGTCCTCGTCGGCCATCAAGCCGGCGGCCAAGCCGCCGGTCGAGCCGGCGGCGAAGCAGACGGCCGGAACCCCGGCCCCGACCGCCACCCCGACCCCCACGAAGACCGTGAACCCGCTGGACCCGCTGGGTGTCGGCGACAAGATCAAGGGCATCTTCGAAGGCCTGGACGGCAAGCCGGCCACCCCGGCGACCCCGGCGCCCGCTCCCACCCCCTCCGCGCCTTCCTCGAAGTCCACCCCGGACCCGAAGGAGCAGGAGATCCGGGACGCCGCCAAGAAGGCCGGCGTACCGGTGTCCGAACTGTCCCAGGAGGTCAAGGACAGCGCGACCACCCCGAAGGACGAGACGGGCAAGAAGCCGGCCGACAAGGCTGAGGACAAGGCGGCCGACGACAAGGACAAGGCCGACGACAAGGACGAGGCGACGAAGGCCCCGGACGGCAAGCAGCCGTTCCCCTGTCCGACCCGCGACGCCGAGGCCTTGGCGAACGCCGAACTGGAGCCCGGAATCCCGCTCCTGCCGGACGAGCCCTGGTACCTGGACAGCTCCCTGCTGACCCTCTACGGCCTGGACTACCACGGGATCGTCGAGGTGAAGACGGGGAGCGGCAAGATCAAGAAGGTCCTGAAGTTCACCGCGGACTCGCTCGACATCAAGGACCTGTACCAGACGGTCGGGAAGTCCGGGAACATCGCCCACCTGAAGTCCCGGCCGGGCTCCACCTCGAAGATCCGGGGCGGCACGGTGACCATGTACACCGAGTCGCTGAAGGGCAACCTGTTCGGGATCATCCCGATCGAGTTCAGCCCGGACAGCCCGCCTCCGCTGAACGTTCCGTTCGCCTTCTTCTCGAAGGTGAAGGTCGTCCAGGCCGGCCAGTTCGGCGGCACCCTGACGGTCCCGGGCCTGAAGAACTACATCGGCCCGCCGGAGAAGTAGGCGGTCGGCACCGGCACCATGCAACGCCCGAGGGCGGCACCCCGATCCGATCGGGGTGCCGCCCTCGGGCGTTGTGCGACGTTGTGCGACGTCAGTCGCGGCCGGCGCCGCCCAGGTGGTGGACGCGGACCATGTTGGTCGTGCCGGGGACGCCGGGGGGCGAACCGGCGGTGATGACCATGATGTCGCCCCGGTTGTGGCGCTTGAGCTTGAGCAGCTCGGCGTCCACCAGTTCGACCATCGCATCGGTGTTGTCCACGTGCGGGACGACGTACGACTCCACGCCCCAGCTCAGCGTGAGCTGGTTGCGGGTGCCCGGGTCGGTGGTGAAGGCCAGGATCGGCTGGACCACGCGGTAGCGGGACAGCCGGCGCGCGGTGTCGCCGGACTGGGTGAAGGCGACCAGCGCCTTGCCGTCCAGGAAGTCCGCGATCTCGCAGGCCGCACGGGCGACCGAGCCGCCCTGGGTGCGCGGCTTCTTGCCCGGGACCAGCGGCTGCAGGCCCTTGGAGAGCAGCTCCTGCTCGGCCGCCGCGACGATCTTCGACATCGTCTTGACGGTCTCGATCGGGTACTGGCCGACCGAGGACTCGGCGGACAGCATGACCGCGTCCGCGCCGTCCAGGATGGCGTTGGCCACGTCGGAGGCCTCGGCGCGGGTCGGCCGGGAGTTGGTGATCATCGACTCCATCATCTGGGTCGCCACGATCACCGGCTTGGCGTTGCGGCGGCACATCTCGATGAGCCGCTTCTGGACCATCGGGACCTTCTCGAGCGGGTACTCGACCGCCAGGTCGCCACGGGCCACCATGACCGCGTCGAACGCGGCGACCACGGCCTCCATGTTCTCGACCGCCTGCGGCTTCTCCACCTTGGCGATGACGGGGACCCGGCGGCCCTCCTCGTCCATGACCTTGTGGACGTCCTTGACGTCGTTGGCGTCCCGGACGAAGGACAGGGCGACCATGTCGCAGCCCATCCGCAGGGCGAAGCGGAGGTCTTCCTTGTCCTTCTCCGACAGGGCCGGCACGTTGACGGCGGCACCCGGCAGGTTGATGCCCTTGTGGTCCGAGATGACACCGCCCTCGATGACGATGGTCTTGACCCGGGGGCCCTCGACCTCGGTCACCTGGAGCTCGACGTTGCCGTCGTTGATCAGGACCTGGTCGCCCTTGGACACGTCCCCGGGCAGGCCCTTGTAGGTGGTGCCGCAGATGGACTTGTCGCCCGGGACGTCCTCGATGGTGATGGTGAACTCGTCACCGCGCACCAGCTCGACCGGGCCCTCGGCGAAGGTCTCGAGACGGATCTTGGGTCCCTGGAGGTCGGCGAGCACGCCGACCGCGCGCCCGGTGTCCTCGGAGGCCTTCCGGACGCGGTCGTACCGCTCCTGGTGTTCTGCCTGGGATCCGTGGCTGAAGTTGAATCGGGCCACGTTCATGCCTGCCTCGATGAGCGCTTTCAGCTGCTCATACGAGTCGACGGCGGGGCCCAGCGTGCAGACGATTTTGGAACGGCGCATGGAGCGATCCTATCCGTTTGTTTCGTAGCGGAATATTCCGTCTGGTGGAAAGTCCAAGTGACTAGTCGGTAACCAGCTCGTACGCCTGAGTGGCGATTTCCAGCTCCTCGTCGGTCGGGACGACGGCCACCGCCACCCGGGAGTACGCGGCCGAGACCAACCGCGGTTCCGGCGAGCGGACCGCGTTGGCCTCCGGGTCGAGCGCCAGGCCCAGCTCTGCCAGGCCGTCCACCGCAGCTTCCCGCACGGGGGCCGAGTTCTCGCCGACCCCGGCCGTGAAGACCACCGCGTCCACCCGGCCGAGCACCGCCGTGTACGCGCCGATGTACTTCTTCAGCCGGTGGACGTACGTCGCGAACGCGGTCCGCGCCGCCTCGTCGCCCTCGCCGGCCCGCCGCAGCACCTCCCGCATGTCGTTGTCCCCGCAGAGGCCGAGCAGACCGCTCTTCTTGTTCAGCAGCGCGTCGATCTCGTCGATCGAGAGCCCGCCCACCCGGGCCAGATGGAAGATCACCGCCGGGTCCAGGTCGCCCGAGCGGGTGCCCATGACCAGGCCCTCCAGCGGGGTCAGGCCCATCGAGGTGTCCACGCACACCCCGCCCCGGACCGCCGAGGCCGACGCGCCGTTGCCCAGGTGCAGCACGATCACATTGACCTCCTCCGGGGCCTTGCCGAGCAGGGCGGCGGTGGCCCGCGAGACATAGGCGTGCGAGGTGCCGTGGAAGCCGTACCGGCGGATGGAGTACGCGTCCGCGGTGGCGGTGTCGATCGCGTACCGGGCCGCGTACTCCGGCATGGTCGCGTGGAAGGCGGTGTCGAAGACCGCGACCTGCGGCAGGTCCGCGCGCAGCGCCCGGGCCACTTCGATACCGGTCACATTGGCCGGGTTGTGCAGCGGAGCCAGCGGTATCAGGCTGCGGATCTCGGCCAGCACCTCCTCGTCGATCACGGTCGGTGCGGTGAACCGCGTCCCGCCGTGCACCACCCGGTGGCCGACGGCCGCCAGCTCCGGGGAGTCCAGGCCCAGACCGTCGGCGGCCAGCTCCGCCGCCACCGCCTCCAGCGCGGCCTTGTGGTCGGCGATCGGGACCACCTGCTCGCGCTTGCCGGGGTTCGGTCCGGTCAGCGGCTCGTGCACCAGCCGGGAGCCCGCCTCCCCGATGCGCTCCACCAGCCCGACGGCCAGCCGGGACCGGTCCGCCATGTCGAGCAGCTGGTACTTGACGGAGGAGGAGCCGGAATTGAGGACGAGGATGCGCGATGCGGTCACGGTGACGGTGTTTCCTTCGTGGGTGGGGGTTATCGGGTCTGCGGCAGGGGCTGGGACTGGGCCTGGATCGCGGTGATCGCCACGGTGGTGACGATGTCCTGGACCAGCGCCCCGCGCGAGAGGTCGTTGACCGGCTTGCGCAGACCCTGAAGGACCGGGCCGACCGCCACGGCGCCGGCCGAGCGCTGGACGGCCTTGTAGGTGTTGTTGCCGGTGTTCAGGTCCGGGAAGATCAGTACGCTCGCCCGCCCGGCCACCTCGGAATCGGGCAGCTTGGTCGCGGCCACATCGGCGTCCACGGCCGCGTCGTACTGGATCGGGCCCTCGATCAGCAGCTCCGGATGCCTCGCCCGGACGATCTCGGTGGCCTTGCGGACCTTGTCCACGTCCGCCCCGGAGCCGGAGGTGCCGGTGGAGTACGAGAGCATCGCGATCCGCGGCTCCACCCCGAACGCCGCCGCGGTGGCGGCGGACTGCACGGCGATGTCGGCGAGCTGCTCGGCATTGGGGTCCGGATTGACCGCGCAGTCGCCGTAGACGAGCACCTTGTCGGCCAGGCACATGAAGAAGACGGAGGACACGATCCCCGCGTCCGGCCTGGTCTTGATGATCTCGAAGGCCGGGCGGATGGTGGCGGCGGTGGAGTGCACCGAGCCGGAGACCATGCCGTCGGCCAGGCCCTCCTGCACCATCAGGGTGCCGAAGTAATTGACGTCGGTGACCACGTCGTTGGCCAGTTCGACGGTCATGCCCTTGTGGGCGCGGACCTTGGCGTAGTACTCGGCGAATCGTTCCCGCAGCGGGGAGACCGCCGGGTCGACGATCTGCGCCCCGCTGATGTCCACACCGAGGTCGGCGGCCTTCTTCTGGACCGCCTGGGTCTCGCCGAGCAGGGTCAGATCGCAGACCCCGCGCCGCAGGACCACATCCGCGGCACGCAGCACCCGCTCCTCGGTGCCCTCGGGCAGCACCACCCGGCGGCGCTCGGACCGGGCCTGCTCCAGCAGCTCGTGCTCGAACATCATCGGGGTGACCCGCTCGGAGCGGGCCACGGAGAGCAGGTCGCGCAGTTCGCCGGTGGCCACATGGCGCTCGAACAGGCCGAGCGCGGTCTCCAGCTTGCGGGGCGTGGCCGTGTTCAACCGGCTCTGCAGCCCGGAGAGTTCGGCGGCGGTGGGAAAGCTGTTGCCGGCCACCGAGACCACCGGGGTGCCCGGCGCCAGCTTCGAGGCCATGGCCAGGATGTGCGGGGCCGGCCGCTCGTTCAGGGTCAGCAGCACACCGGCGATCGGCGGGGTGCCGGAGGCGTGCGCGGCCAGCGCGCCGACCACCAGGTCGGACCGGTCCCCGGGGGTGACCACCAGGCAGCCGGGGGTCAGGGCGTTCAGGAAGTTCGGCAGGTGGGCGCCGCCGAAGACGAAGTCCAGGGCGTCCCGGGCCAGGCCGGCCTCGTCGCCGAGCAGCACCTCGGCGCCGAGCTCGCGGGTGATCTGGGCGACGGTCGGCGCGGAGAGGGACTTGTCGTCCGGCAGGACGTAGCAGGGCACCGGGAGGCGGGCGGCCAGCCGCTCGGCTATGGTCTCGCGGTCCTCGGCGGCCACCCGGTTCACCACCATGGCGACGACCTCGCAGCCCAGGCTCTCGTAGGCCCGGTAGGCGTTACGGGCCTCGGCGCGCACCGACTCGGCGGTCTGCTTGGTCCCGCCGACCACGGGGATGACGACCGCGCCCAGCTCGTTGGCGAGGCGCGCGTTGAGGGCCAGCTCGTCGGGGAGGCTGGTGGCGGCGTAGTCGGTGCCCAGGACCAGCATGACGTCGTACGCACGGGCGGCCCGGTGGTAGCGGTCGACCAGCTGCGAGACCAGCTCGTCGGTGCCCTTCTCGGCCAGGATGGCGGAGGCCTCGTGGTATTCCATGCCGAAGGCGGTGGACGGATCCTGGTCGAGCCGGTACCGGGCCCTCAGCAGGTCGAACAGACGGTCGGGCCCATCGTGCAGCAGGGGCCGGTAGACGCCGACCCGGCCGGTCTGGCGGGTCAGCAGCTCCATGATTCCGAGCTCGACGACCTGCCGGCCGTCCCCCCGGTCGATGCCGGTCACGTACACGCTGCGGGTCACGCGTGCTCTCCGTCCATGCTTGCGAATCGAAATTCCCCGTTAGGGTGGTCTTGACCTATTGACAATACCTCTGGCGATGGGTAGAGCGCTTGCCGGCAGAAGGTCCTTCGAGCGAGGGTCCAAAGGCCCTTCAGGAGGAGCAGTAAGGAGCGCGCCTCCCCAGCGGTGCGTGGAACAATCGGACAGGCTTCTCGACCACGGCCTTCACCAGTACGGCCGTACGCCGCACGCGTACGGCGCGGTACGACCAGGAGCAGGAGACACAGAGCGATGCGTATCGGAGTTCTCACCGCAGGCGGCGACTGCCCGGGCCTGAACGCCGTCATCCGGTCTGTTGTGCACCGCGCCCTGGTCGGGCACGGTGACGAAGTCATCGGCTTCGAGGACGGCTTCAAGGGCCTGCTCGACGGCCACTTCCGCCCCCTCGACATCAACGCGGTCAGCGGCATTCTGGCCCGCGGCGGAACGATTCTGGGCTCGGCCCGCATGGAGCGCGCCCGGCTCAGCGAAGCCGCCGAGAACGCGGAGGAGCTGGCCACGCGGTACGGCCTCGACGCGCTGATCCCGATCGGCGGCGAAGGCACCCTGACCGCCGCCCGGATGCTGTCCGACGCCGGCATGCCCGTGGTCGGCGTTCCGAAGACCATCGACAACGACATCTCCTCCACTGACCGCACCTTCGGTTTCGACACCGCCGTCATGGTGGCGACCGAGGCCATTGACCGGCTCAAGACCACCGCCGAGTCCCACCAGCGCGTGATGGTCGTCGAGGTCATGGGACGGCATGCCGGCTGGATCGCGCTCGAGTCCGGCATGGCCGGCGGCGCCCACGGCATCTGCCTGCCCGAGCGTCACTTCGAGGTCGACGATCTGGTCAAGATGGTCGAGGAGCGCTTCGCCCGCGGCAAGAAGTTCGCGGTCATCTGCGTGGCCGAGGGCGCGCACCCGGCCGAGGGCTCGATGCCGTACGAGAAGGGCGCCATCGACCAGTACGGACACGAGCGCTTCGCCGGCATCGGCAACCGGCTCGCCGTCGAGCTGGAGCGCCGCCTGGGCAAGGAGGCCCGCCCGGTCATCCTCGGCCACGTCCAGCGCGGGGGCGTGCCCACCGCCTATGACCGGGTGCTCGCCACCCGCTTCGGCTGGCACGCCGTCGAGGCCGTACACCGGGGCGATTTCGGCAATATGACGGCCCTGCGCGGCACCGACATCGTGATGGCCCCGCTGGCCTCCGCGGTCACCTCGCTCAAGACCGTCCCGGAGAACCGGATGTACGAGGCCGAGTCGGTCTTCTGACCCGGCCCGCCGGGACCTTCGCCCCCACTTCCCCGCCGAACGGCCCGGACGCGGGGGCGAAGCGGAGCCCGGCTACCCCGCCCGGCTACTCCGCACCCCGGGCCAGTGACCAGAACCGGTCCACTATCTCCGCGAGGAACTCCCGGCCGGAGTCCCCGCTCCCGGCCTCGCCCTGGCCGCCGCCCCAGCTGAGGGTGGCCACCATCCGGGACTGGTAGTCCCCGTGCAGCCGCTCGAGCACCACCTCCAGCTGCGCCTTCGGCACCGGCAGCAGCTTGGACAGCGGTTTGACATAGGCCTGCCAGCGGGTGGTCACCGCGCTGCGGAGCACCTCGGCCAGCTCCTCCTGGCGGCCGGTCGCGGCCATGTACTGGGGCAGGGACAGCCCGAGCACGGAGGCCAGGGCGGCCGACTGCCGCTCATTGCCCTTCCACCGGCCCGAGTCCTCCATCTTCTGGTAGGAGTTCGTCTCCAGGCCTATCCGCCGGGCCAGTTCCTCGGGGGCGAGCCCGCGGGCCATGCGGTGCTCCCGCAGGGTCACCGGCTCGGCGAGGAGTTCTCCGGGGGAACACCACAGCACCCCGGCGAGCGCGGTCAGCTCGGCGGCGGAGGGCGGCAGTTCGCCGGTCTCCCAGGCCATGACGGTTTCGGGCGCGACGAGCAGGCCGTACTGGGCGCGCAGGCCGTAGGCGACGTGGCCGGGTGCCATCCCCAGGGCCACGCGCAGGCGACGGGCGGCGGGGGCGTTGAACGGTGGGCTCTGGTGCACGAGGCACACGGTAGAAGCGGCCGGGGGGTGCCGACTACAGGTTGTTCAACCAAGCTCACAACTCGTAGGAATCTCCTACGGCGCTCGGGGCTTTGGTCCGTTTTTCCCGTGACCGTCCGGTAAGAGGAGTGCTCACCTTTCCGGTCACCTTAGCGATACGTACCACGTGACCTGCACCACACCCCCGGTCGCGGCGTGAACCGGACCCCCGGCGGACACGTGATCCCTCCGGGGGCCCTCGCGCACGGGGGTGGCGAGGGCCCCCGCCGCATCAGGGACGCAGCCAGACCGTCGCCAGTGGCGGCAGGGTCATTCGCAGGCTGGCCGCCCGCCCGTGCGCCGGCACCCGCTCGGGCACCAGCGGCCCGCTCCCCGGACCGCCGCAGTGCACCCCGCTGCCCCCGTACCGCCGGGCATCGGTGTTGAGCACCTCCCGCCAGGCCGGCACGTCCTCGGGCACCCCCAGCCGGTAGCCGTGCCGCACCACCGGCGAGAAGTTACACACCGCCAGCAGCGGAGTGCCGTCCGCCGCGTACCGCAGGAAGGCGAAGACGTTGTCCTCCGCGGCGTCCGAGTCCACCCAGGAGAACCCGTCCGGCACGGTGTCCCGCTCCCACAGCGCCGGCGTCTCGGCGTACGTCCGGTTCAGATCCCCGACCAGGGTCCGCACCCCGTGGTGGTCGCCCGCCGCCGAGTAGGTGGAGTCCAGCAGCCACCAGTCCGGCCCATGCGACTCCGACCACTCGGCGCCCTGCGCGAACTCCTGCCCCATGAACAGCAGCTGCTTGCCCGGATGGGCCCACATGTAACCGAGGTATGCCCGGTGGCCGGCCCGCTGCTGCCACCAGTCCCCGGGCATCTTCGACACCAGCGCCTGCTTGCCGTGCACCACCTCGTCGTGCGAGATCGGCAGCACGTAGTTCTCGCTGTACGCGTAGACCATCCCGAAGGTCATGTCGTGGTGGTGGTACTTGCGGTGCACCGGCTCCTTCGACATGTAGCGGAGGGTGTCGTGCATCCAGCCCATGTTCCACTTCAGCCCGAAGCCGAGGCCGCCGGCGTCCGTCGGCCGGGTCACCCCGTCCCAGGCGGTGGACTCCTCCGCGATGGTCACCACCCCCGGGCAGCGCCGGTACACGGTGGCGTTCATCTCCTGCAGGAACTTCACCGCGTCCCAGTTCTCCCGGCCGCCGTGCTCGTTCGGCACCCACTCGCCCTCGTTGCGCGAGTAGTCCAGGTAAAGCATCGAGGCCACCGCGTCCACCCGGATCCCGTCCACATGGAACTCCTGGCCCCAGTAGACCGCGTTCGCCACCAGGAAGTTACGGACCTCCTTGCGCCCGTAGTCGAACTCCAGCGTTCCCCAGTCCGGGTGCGCGGACCGCCGCGGGTCCTGGTGCTCGTACAGCGGCCGGCCATCGAACTCGGCCAGGGCCCAGGAGTCCCGCGGGAAGTGGGCCGGCACCCAGTCGACGATCACGCCGATGCCGGCCGCGTGCAGCGCGTCCACCAGGAAGCGGAAGTCGTCCGGGGAGCCCATCCGGGAGGTCGGCGCATAGAACCCGGTCACCTGGTAGCCCCAGGAACCCCCGAAGGGGTGCTCGGCCACCGGCATCAGCTCCACATGGGTGAAGCCGAGCTCCCGGACATACGCCGGCAGCTGGGCGGCCAGCTGCCGGTACGTCAGCCCGGGCCGCCAGGAGGCCAGATGCACCTCGTACACCGAGAACGGCGACTGGTGCGGCGGCCGTTCCCCGCGCCGCGCCATCCACTCGGCGTCCTGCCACTCGTACGAACTCGCCGTCACCACCGAGGCGGTGGCCGGCGGGACCTCGGCCTGCCGGGCCATCGGGTCCGCCCGCAGGGTGTGGCCGCCGTCGGGCCCGGCGATGTCGAACTTGTACAGAGCCCCCTCCCCGATGCCGGGCAGGAACAGCTCCCACACCCCGCTCGCACCCAGCGACCGCATCGGATGGGCCACCGCGTTCCAGTACGAGAAGTCCCCGGTGACCCGCACCCCCTGGGCATTCGGCGCCCACACCGTGAACCGGGTGCCGGCCACCCCCTGGTGCTCCATCGGCACCGCGCCCAGCGCGGTCCACAGCTCCTCGTGCCGGCCCTCGCCGATCAGGTGCAGGTCCAGCTCCCCGAGGGCCGGCAGGAACCGGTACGGGTCGTGCACCTCGATCTCGTCGCCGTCGTAGGCCACCAGCAGCCGGTAGTCCGGCACCTCGGTGAGCGGCAGCAGCCCGGAGAACAGCCCGTCCCCGTCGTCGTGCAGCTCGGTCCGCAGGCCCTTGGCGACGATGGTCACCGTCTTGGCGTGCGGGCGCAGGGCCCGGACCGCCACCCCGCCCCGCAGGGTGCGGGCACCCAGGACGCCGTGCGGGTCGTGGTGCCGGCCCTCCAGGAGCCGGGCCCGTTCCTCCGCGGGGAGCGCGGGTGCGGGCCGCACCCCGTGCGCGGGCGCCCGGCGGGCGCGTGGGGTGCGGGGCTTCTTCCGTACGGCGCTTTCCCGTACGGCGCTTTCCTGTACAGGGCCTTCCCGTACAGGAAGGTCCTGTACGGGAACGGGCGGGGACGGCGGCGACGGCTGACGGGCGGCGCTCACGTGTGCGGCCTCCTAGGCGGCTGCGGGCGGGGGTGGGGGGAGGGTGCAGGCGCCCGCTTGGCGGGTGGGCGCTCACGGGCGGAGAGGCGGCGGATGGCCGCCATCGGGACGTGCAGCCAGTCCGGGCGGTGCCGGGACTCGTACCGGGCCTCGTACACGGCCTTGTCGGTCTCGTACGCGCGGAGCAGTACCGGGTCCTCGCGGGGGTCGCGGCCGGTGGTCCGGGCGTAGCCCTCGCAGAAGGCGGCCCGGCAGCCGTCCGACCAGTCCGGGGCGAACGGCTGGTGGGAGCGGGCGGCGTAGTCGAAGCTGCGCAGCATGCCGGCGATATCGCGGACGGCCGGCTCGGGGCGGCGCCGCTCGGCCAGCGGCCGGGCCGGCTCGCCCTCGAAGTCGATCAGCGACCAGCTGCCGTCGGCGGTGCGCAGGGTCTGGCCCAGGTGCAGGTCCCCGTGGATGCGCTGGGCCGGCACGGCCAGCCCGCGGGAGGACCCCAGGGCGTCGAAGGCCGCCTGCAGCCCCGGTTCGAAGGGGCGCAGGGCCGGCACCTCGCGGACCGTGGCGGCCAGCCGGGCGGTCATCCCGGCCGCCAGCCGGGCGGTCCGCTCCGGGTCCAGGGCCACCGTCGGCAGGGCGTCCGCGAGGGCGCTGTGCACCTCGGCGGTGGCCCGGCCCAGGGCGTGGGCCTCGGTGGTGAAGTCGGCGCCGGCGGCCAGCCGGCGCAGGGCCAGCTGCCAGCCGTCGTCGGAGCCCCGGAGGTAGGGCTGGAGCACGCCCAGAGTGAGCGATTCGGCACCGGGCAGCTCCGCCTCGTACCAGGCGACCGGGGCCGGCACCCGGGCGCAGCCGGCGGCGGCCAGGGCCCGGGGCAGCTCCAGGTCCGGGTTGACCCCGGGTCCCACTCGTCTGAACACCTTGAGGATGTACGAATCCCCGTAGATCAGCGAGGAGTTGGTCTGCTCTCCGGAGATCGGGCGGGGGGCCAGGGCGGCCGGGATCAGGGCCGTGCGGTCCCGGTCGAACCGCAGCGGGCCGAGGGTGCCGGGGGCGCGGAGCCGTTCCAGCAGCAGCGAGGCGAGCCGGGGGTCGCCCAGCCCCTCGTACACGAACTGGCCGGCGTACGGCCCTTCCTCCGCCCGCCCGATCAGCGCGGGTGCCAGGGCCGGCGGCAGGGCGGGGCGGACCCCGAGCAGCAGCTGGTAGCAGGAGGTGGTGCCGTCGGCCGACTCCACGTCCACCAGCAGGTGCAGCAGTCCGGGTACCACGCGGGGCGGCAGCAGGTCCGCCGCCGACACGAGGTGGACCCGGATGATCTCGCGCCCTTTGCCGGCGAACCAGCGCTGCCGGGGCAGCCAGGCGCGGAGCATGGGCTCCAGCGGGCCGAGCCGGTCGGCCGCGAGGCGGCCGTGGCCGCCCTGGCGTCGGCTCCGGGCGGATGCAGCCTCCGACATGGCGTCGCGTCCTTTCCCCGGGCCGTCACAGAATGCGCAGAGTGTCCCGGATCGCGCCATTTTGCTGTCCGGCGGTGGGTGAGTGTCGGGTCAGGATGGTCCGTACTGGGGCGGCGATTGACCCATTCGCCGCCGACGGCCGTGCACTTGATGAGGTCGGGCGGCACGGGCGCGGGTGGGCGCCGGTACCGCCCGGCCGGGCCTACTCCCCGCGCAGGCGGAACCAGTAGAAGCCGTGCCCTGCCAGGGTCAGCAGGTACGGCCACTCGCCGATCGGCGGGAAGCGCACATCACCCGTGAGCTCCACCGGGACCCGCCCGTTGAACGACCTCAGGTCCAGCTCGGTCGGCTGCGCGAAGCGGGAGAAATTGTGCACGCACAGCACGAGGTCGTCGCCGTACTCGCGGAGGAAGGCGAGCACCGCCGGATTGGACGAGGGCAGTTCGGTGTACGAACCGAGACCGAAGGCCGGGTTGGCCTTGCGGACCTCGATCAGCCGCCGGGTCCAGTGCAGCAGCGAGGAGGGCGAGGACATCGCGGCCTCGACATTGGTGACCTGATACCCGTAGACCGGGTCCATGATGACCGGCAGGTTGAGCCTGCCCGGATCGCAGGAGGAGAAACCGGCGTTGCGGTCCGGGGTCCACTGCATCGGGGTGCGGACGCCGTCCCGGTCGCCGAGCCAGATGTTGTCGCCCATGCCGATCTCGTCGCCGTAGTAGAGGATCGGCGATCCGGGCAGGGACAGCAGCAGGGCGGTGAACAGCTCGATCTGGTGCCGGTCGTTGTCGAGCAGCGGGGCGAGCCGGCGCCGGATGCCGATGTTGGCGCGCATCCGGGGGTCCTTGGCGTACTCGGCGTACATGTAGTCGCGCTCTTCGTCCGTGACCATCTCGAGGGTCAGCTCGTCGTGGTTGCGGAGGAAGATGCCCCACTGGCAGCTGGCCGGGATCTCCGGCGTCTTGGCGAGGATCTCGGAGACCGGGTACCGGCTCTCTCTTCGCACCGCCATGAAGATGCGCGGCATCACCGGGAAGTGGAACGCCATGTGGCATTCGTCCCCGCCCTTGGCGTAGTCCCCGAAGTAGTCGACCACGTCCTCGGGCCACTGGTTGGCCTCGGCGAGCAGCACCGTGTCGGGGTAGTGCGCGTCGATCTCCGCCCGTACCCGCTTGAGGAGTTCGTGGGTGCGGGGGAGGTTCTCGCAGTTGGTGCCCTCCTCCGCGTAGAGGTAGGGGACGGCGTCCAGCCGGAATCCGTCGATGCCGAGGTCCAGCCAGAACCGGAGGGCGGAGACGATCTCCTCGACGACTGCGGGGTTCTCGTAGTTGAGGTCCGGCTGGTGGGAGAAGAACCGGTGCCAGTAGTACTGCTTGCGGACCGGGTCGTACGTCCAGTTCGAGGTCTCGGTGTCGATGAAGATGATCCGGGCGTCCTGGTACTGCTTGTCGTTGTCGGCCCACATGTAGTAGTCGCCGTACGGCCCGTCCGGGTCCGTGCGGGACTGCTGGAACCACTCGTGCTGGTCGCTCGTGTGGTTCATCACGAAGTCGATGATCACCCGCATGCCGCGCTGGTGGGCGGCGTCCACGAACTCGACGAAGTCGGCGAGGTCCCCGAACTCGGGCAGGACGGAGGTGTAGTCGGAGACGTCGTAGCCGCCGTCCCGCAGGGGTGAGGCGAAGAACGGCGGCAGCCAGAGGCAGTCGATGCCGAGCCACTGGAGATAGTCCAGTTTGGCGGTGAGCCCCTTGAGGTCTCCCACCCCGTCCCCGTTGCTGTCGTGGAAGGAGCGGACGAGGACCTCGTAGAAGACCGCCCGCTTGAACCAGTCGGGATCTCGGTCCTTGGCGGGGGTGTCCTCGAAAGTGTCGTGGACGGGATCGTTGATCATCATGTGGTGGGTGACCCTCCGGTGGGCGGGGACGGTCGCAGGGCGGTCAGCACATGCGCGGGCGTTCGGCCCGGCTCCAGACGCACGTAATTCGCCCTGCCCCAGTGGTAGGTCTCGCCGGTGAGCTCGTCGCGCACCGCGAGGGACCCGTGCCATTCGAGGCCGAGTACCGGCATGTCCAACGAGACCGTCGCCTCCTGGGTGTGGTGCGGATCGAGGTTGACGACCACCAGTACGGAATTTGTGCCGCAGTGCTTCGAATAGGCGATCACCCGGTCGTTGTCGGTCGTGTGGAAATGGATGTCGCGCAGCTGCTGGAGGGCGGGGTTGCGGCGGCGCAGCCGGTTCAGCGAGGTGATCAGCGGGGCGATGGTCCGCCCCTCCCGGTCGGCAGCCGCCCAGTCCCGTGGCTTGAACTGGTACTTCTCGGAATCCAGGTACTCCTCGCTGCCCTCGCGGAGCGGGGTGTTCTCGCACAGCTCGTAGCCCGCGTAGATCCCCCAGGTGGGTGACAGCGTGGCGGCCAGCACGGCGCGCACCTCGAAGGCGGGCCGGCCGCCGGTCTGCAGGTACTCGTGCAGGATGTCCGGCGTGTTGACGAAGAAATTGGGCCGCATGACCGAGGCGGATTCACCCGAGAGCTCCTGGAGGTACTCGGTGAGCTCGTCCTTGGTGTTCCGCCAGGTGAAGTAGGTGTACGACTGCTGGAAGCCGACGGCCGCCAGCGCGCGCATCATGGCGGGCCGGGTGAAGGCCTCGGCCAGGAAGATCACGTCGGGGTCGGTCTTCCCGATCTCCCCGAGCACCTTCTCCCAGAACACCACCGGCTTGGTGTGCGGATTGTCGACCCGGAAGATGCGGACCCCGTGGTCCATCCAGTGCCGCAGCACCCGCACCGTTTCGGCCACGATGCCGGCCATGTCGGTGTCGAAGTGCACGGGGTAGATGTCCTGGTACTTCTTCGGCGGGTTCTCGGCGTACGCGATGGTCCCGTCGGCCCGGTGCCGGAACCACTCGGGGTGCTTCTCCACCCACGGGTGGTCCGGGGAGCACTGCAGGGCGAAGTCGAGCGCCACCTCGATGCGCAGCTCGCGGGCCCGCCGGACGAACTCGTCGAAGTCCTCGATGGTGCCGAGGTCGGGGTGCACCGCATCGTGTCCGCCCTCCGGCGACCCGATGGCCCACGGCACCCCCGGGTCCCAACTGACCGCCGAAAGCGAGTTGTTGGCCCCCTTGCGGAAGGTGGTCCCGATCGGGTGGATCGGCGGCAGGTAGACCACGTCGAAGCCCATCGCGGCGATCGCGGGCAGCCGCTCGGCGGCGGTCCTGAAGGTGCCGCTGACCGGGGGCTTCCCCTCCTCGACGACCGCGCCCTCCGAACGGGGGAACAGCTCGTACCAGGACCCGAACAGCGCCCGCTTCCGCTCGACCAGCAGGGGCACCGGCTTCGAGGCGGTCACCAGCTCCCGGTAGGGGCGGCGGGCGAAGGCCGCGTCCACCCGGGGATCGAGGGCCGCCCGGAGCCGCCGGCCGGGATCGCCCTCCCCGCGCATCAGGTCGGCGGCGGCCAGCACCGCTTCCCGGCCGTCCTTCTTGGGAATCCGGGCGGCGGCCCGTTCGTACAGCTCGGCCCCCTCCAGGAGCATCAGCTCCGTGTCGATCCCGGCCGGAATCTTGATCAGCGCATGGGCCCGCCAGGTCGCGACGGGATCGCTCCATGCCTCGACGGCGTACGTCCACCTCCCCTCGGTGTCCGCGGACACCCTGGCCCCCCACCGGTCGGTGCCGGGGGCCAGCTCCGCCATCGGGACGGGCGTTCGCAGCCGACCCTTGGGATCCCTCAGCAGCAGCTGGGCGGCGACCGCGTCGTGGCCTTCGCGGAAGACGGTGGCGGAAATCTCGATTACCTCGTCCACGACCGCCTTGGCGGCTCTGGCACCGCAGTCGACGGCAGGGCGGACGTCCAGCACGGGAATGCGACCGATCATGATGGGATCACCTGGGGGAGGTTCGCAGGGCTCGGTGACAACAGCTCCGCCGGTCCGGCCGGCGGCTCAGCAGGTTGTGCACGCTCTGTTCGCTCTGTTTCTAGCCGCTCCGTGGACGGCTGGGCTGCGGGCATGGCCGCTCCTGTCCGCGTTCACTCGGGTGGCGGGGAGAGGTGGAGTGCGGGTTTGCCGTGCGCGGTACCCGGGGAGCCCTTCCCACTCTCGGCCCGGACAACCGTCGCGGTTGGTTAACTACTCGTATCTGGCCGCACGCGCAAGGTGATCGACCGGCTCGGCATTCACCGCGGCTTCGTCAAGTCGAGCCACACCCACGGCACTCGGAAGAGTTGGCCCCGAATCGGCCGATGCCGTCCACAGGGTTATCGGCCAACGTGCCACCGACGCCGATGCGGACGCCGCCGGGCCCGGGCCGGGGCGAGGCGCCATGGTCGTGGGGGAGGGGCGGCGCTAGCCTTCCGGGGGTGATGACCGGGTGCACAGCGTGGTGCGTCCGCTTCGATCCGTAAACGCCTGCGAAGGTGGAACGTGTGAAGGCTATCCGTCGATTCACCGTGCGCCCCGTCCTTCCGGAAGCCCTGCTTCCGCTCGCCTCGCTCGCGCGCAATCTGCGCTGGTCCTGGCATGCCGAGACCCGAGAACTCTTCCAAAGCGTCGATCCCGAGGGCTGGCAGGCCGCCGGCGGGGATCCCGTCCGGCTGCTCGGGGCCGTTTCCGACCACCGTCTGCAAGAACTCACCCGGGACCGGAGGTTCCTGCGGCGGCTCGCCGCCGCAGCCGCCGAGCTCGACGACTACCTGAACGGCGAGAGGTGGTACCAGTCGCAGCAGCCGCCCCAGCCCGCCGGACAGCTGCCCGCCGCCGTCGCCTACTTCTCACCCGAGTTCGGCATCACCGCCGCCCTCCCGCAGTACTCCGGCGGCCTCGGCATCCTCGCCGGGGACCACCTCAAGGCCGCCAGCGACCTCGGTGTCCCCCTCATCGGGGTCGGCCTGCTCTACCGGCACGGGTACTTCCGCCAGTCCCTCTCCCGGGAGGGCTGGCAGCAGGAGCACTACCCCGTGCTCGACCCCAACGAGCTGCCCGTCTCCCTCCTCCGGGACCACGACGGCGCCCCGGCCCGGATCTCGCTCACCCTCCCCGGCGGCCGGGCCCTGCACGCCCACATCTGGCAGGCCCGGGTCGGCCGGGTCCCGCTGCTGCTCCTCGACTCCGATGTCGAGGACAACGACGCCGGCGCCCGGGAGGTGACCGACCGGCTCTACGGCGGCGGCAGCGACCACCGGCTGCTCCAGGAAATGCTGCTCGGCATCGGCGGGGTCCGGGCCGTGCGCACCTACTGCCGGATCACCGGGCACCCCGCACCCGAGGTGTTCCACACCAACGAGGGGCACGCCGGGTTCCTCGGACTCGAACGCATAAGGGAACTGGCCAAGGAGCACGGACTCGGGTTCGACGCCGCCGTGGAGGCGGTCCGCGCCGGAACCGTGTTCACCACCCACACCCCGGTGCCCGCCGGCATCGACCGGTTCGAACGCTCGCTCGTCGCCCGGCACTTCGGCGAGGGCGGCGAACTGGACGGGGTCCCCGTCGACCGGGTCCTGGGGCTGGGCGCCGAGACCTACCCCGGGGGCGACCCCGGCGTGTTCAACATGGCCGTGATGGGACTCCGGCTCGCCCAGCGGGCCAACGGGGTCTCCACCCTGCACGGAGCCGTGTCGCGCGAGATGTTCGCGGGACTGTGGCCGGGATTCGACCCCGCGGACGTGCCCATCACCTCCGTCACCAACGGCGTGCACGCCCCGACCTGGGTGGCGCCCGAGGTCATGCGGCTGGGCGCCCGGCAGATCGGGGCCGGCCGGACCGAGGACGCCCTGTCCGTCGGCGGATCCCAGCGCTGGGACGCCGTCGCCGACATCCCCGACCAGGACGTCTGGGACCTGCGCCGGGCGCTGCGCGAACAGCTCGTCCAGGAGGTGCGCGACCGGCTGCGGGCCTCCTGGCGGCAGCGCGGTGCCGGGGCCGCCGAGCTCGGCTGGGTGGACTCGGTGCTCGACCCCGACGTGCTCACCATCGGCTTCGCCCGCCGGGTGCCCTCGTACAAGCGGCTCACCCTGATGCTCCGCGACCCGGAACGGCTGCGCAGGCTGCTGCTCGACCCCGAACGACCGGTGCAGATCGTGGTGGCCGGCAAGGCGCATCCCGCCGACGACGGTGGCAAGCGCCTCGTCCAGGAACTGGTGCGGTTCGCCGACGACCCGCAGGTCCGGCACCGGATCGTCTTCCTGCCCGACTACGGCATGGCCATGGCGCAGAAGCTCTACCCGGGCTGCGACGTCTGGCTGAACAATCCGCTCCGGCCGCTGGAGGCCTGCGGCACCAGCGGGATGAAGGCCGCCCTCAACGGCTGCCTCAACCTGTCCGTACTGGACGGCTGGTGGGACGAATGGTTCGAGCCGGACTTCGGCTGGGCCATCCCCACCGCCGACGACGGCACCGACGAGGAGCGGCGCGACGACCTGGAGGCGGTCGCCCTCTACGAGCTGATCGAGCGGCGGGTCGCACCCCGCTTCTACGACCGGTCCGGCCCCGGCCGGCTGCCCTCGCGGTGGATCGAGATGGTCCGCCGGACCCTGGTGTCGCTCGGCCCGAAGGTGCTCGCCGGACGAATGGTCCGGGAGTACGTCGAGCGGCTCTACGCACCCGCCGCACTCGCCCACCGGGCCCTGACCGCGGCAGCCGCCCAGGACCTCGCCGCCTGGAAGAGCCGGGTCCGGGAGGTGTGGCCGCGGGTGTCCGTCGGCCATGTGGAGGCGCTCGCCACCACCCCGGTGAACGGCACCGCCGAACTCGGCGCCACGCTCACCCTGCGGGTGCAGGTGGACCTCGCCGCCCTGAGCCCCGAGGAGGTGGAGGTCCAGGCCCTCGCCGGACGGGTGGACGCCCACGATGTGATCGCGGACGCCCGCACCTTCCCGCTGAAGCCGGCCTCCGGCCCGGACCTGGAGGGCCGCTGGCTGTACGAGGGGCCGCTCGCCCTGGACCGCACCGGGCCGTTCGGCTACACCGTGCGTATCCTGCCCACCCACCCGCTGCTGGCGACCCCGGCCGAACTGGGGCTGCTCGCGGCCCCGTCCGAGGCGGCCGGTGCGGCGGAGGGAGGCGCACTGCCGCTGCGCTGAGGCCGCGCCGAGCGGCGCACAGGGGGAGCGGGCGGGCGGCCGGGCGGACCGGCCGCCCGTTCCGTCCCGTGGCTGCTCCCGAGGCCGCCGCCATAGGCGGATTAGGGCGGGACTCGATCTCCGCATGGGGTACTGGGCGGTACACCCCCGGCCCGGAGCGTGCCGGCTGCGCGGGGCGCCGCACCCCGAAGGA
This sequence comes from Streptomyces sp. NPDC002054, assembly GCF_040296685.1. Classification (NCBI taxonomy): domain Bacteria; kingdom Bacillati; phylum Actinomycetota; class Actinomycetes; order Kitasatosporales; family Streptomycetaceae; genus Streptomyces; species Streptomyces sp. NPDC002054. The sequence continues at coordinate 62,372 of NZ_JBEOXT010000006.1, read as the reverse complement.
GCCCGCCGATGCGCAAATGGCTGCCGCTGACCGCGGTCTGCCTCGGGGCGTTCATGCTGCTGGTGGACGTCACCATCGTCACCGTTGCCCTGCCCGAGATGGCGGACGGCCTGAACGGTTCGTTCGCCGGACTCCAGTGGGTCATGGACATCTACGCCCTGGCCCTGGCCGCCCTGCTGCTCGGGGCGGGCGCGCTCGCCGACCGGGCCGGGCGCCGCCGGGTCTACCTCGGCGGGCTGGGCCTGTTCGCGGCGGCCTCGCTGGCCTGCGGACTGGCCACCGGTGCCGGAGCGCTGATCGCCTTCCGGGCGGTGCAGGGCGCGGGCGGGGCGGCCATGTTCGCCACCACCATGGCCCTGCTGAGCTCCTCCTACCAAGGGCGGGACCGCGGGGTCGCGTTCGGCGTGTGGGGAGCGGTCAACGGCGCCGCCGCCGCGGCCGGTCCGATCATCGGGGGAGTGCTCACCGAACACCTGGGCTGGCGCTGGATCTTCTTCATCAACCTGCCGGTCTGCGCCCTCGCCGTGTACGTCACCCGCCGGGCCGTCGCCGAGTCCCGCGACCCGCACGGCCGTGCCAAGGGCCTGGACCTGCCCGGCACGGCCGCCTTCACCCTCGGTGCCGCCGCCCTGACCTACGCGCTTATCCGGGCCGGCGAGCACGGCTGGACGGAACCCGCCTCCCTCGGCCTGCTCGGCCTGGCCGTCCTCGCCCTCGCCGCCTTCGTGGCGGCCGAACTGCGCGGCGCCCACCCGATGCTGGACCTCTCGCTGTTCCGCGACCGCACCTTCACCGGGATCCTGCTGGGTGCCCTGCTGCTCTCGGGCGCGGCGTTCTCCTCCCTGCTGCAGGTCTCCCTCTGGCTCCAGTCGGCCGAGGGCATGGACCCGGTCGCGGCCGGGCTGGTGCTGGTACCGCTGAGCCTTGCGGCCTTCGCCGTCTCGGCGTTCGGCGGGCGGTGGCTGCACGGGCTGCCGCCCCGGCTGAGCGTGGGCGGCGGGCTGCTGCTGACCGGGGCGGGGGCGCTGCTCCAGGCCCTGATGCTGGATGCCGGGGACGGCTGGCCGGTGCTGCTGCCCGGGCTGGTGGTCGCGGGTCTGGGGGCGGGCCTGGCCGCGCCGGCCCTGGCCGCCACGGCGATGGCGGTGGTGCCGCCGGCCCGGGCGGGCATGGCCGGCGGCGCCCTGAACACCGCGCGGCAGCTGGGCAATGCGCTGGGCATCGCGGTGCTGGGCGCGGCCTTCCAGGCGGGTCTGGTGCGCGGGCTGACCGGGGCGGGCGCGGCGGATGCGCACGGCACGGCGCAGGCGCTGGCCGCCGGCCGGCCCGTCGAAGGCGCCGGGGCGGCCGGTCTGGCGCCGCTGGTGGACCCGGCCTTCGCGGCCGGACTGCGGGCCACTTTTGTGGTGTCGGGGGTGCTGGGGCTGCTCGGTGCGCTGGCCGTGCTGGTGCTCGTACGGACGGTCCCGGCGGCAACGCACCAGGGGCGTACGCCCGTTCGGTCGCGGGAGGGTGTGAGCACCGGTCCGGGACTCTCTGGGTGAACCTCCGAACGCCCCTGCGGGGAGAAACGTTTCACTTCTGTACTCCGCTTCTACGCTCCCTCCTGGATGCCAACCGGACCGGCACCCACCTCGCGGAAGAACGGAATCCCCCCATGCGTCTTCGCACCACCGCGGTCGCCTTCGCCGGCGCCTTCGCGCTCGTGCTCCCCGTCTCGGGCCAGGCCCTGGCCGACGGCGGCGACACCCTGAACTACGCCTTCTTCGACGACGGCAGAGAGCGGCGCGCACAGCTCAGGCCGGCCGGTGACAACACCTGCTACCTGCTGAACGGCACCAGTCGGCGCGAGCCGGCGGTGTCCGCGTTCAACGGCACGGACCGGGCGGCCCTGCTGTTCGACAACGACGGGTGCGCGGGGGACCCGGTCGCGGTGGCCGGACCGCACGAGAGCGTTTCCGACTTCGAGGCGGTCGCGGTCCGCTTCGAGCGGGTGCGCGACAAGGAGCGCCCGCCGCGGGAGGACGAGAACACCGGCGGCAACGGGGACGAGGTCGTTGACGAGGACGTCGACGACATGGAGGAGGCGGACAACAGCCGGGGCGATGAGCAGCCCCCCGCGGAGGAGGCTGCGGAGGAGCCCGCCGAGGTGATCGACGAGTCCAAGCCGGACGGGGCCGAAGAGGAGCCCGGCGAGGAAGAGCGGGCCGGGCACCACCCGGGCGGCGAGGCCGGGAAGGGCGAGCCCGACCTGTTCGACGTCATCTTCCGCGACATCCCCTGAGCCTGCCGATAGGTGCAGAACGGCCCGGGGAGGTGTGAGTCCCCGGGCCGCTCCGCGTTCTGTGGGTGGTGCCGGTGGTACTAGAAGGTGAGCTTCCAGCTGTTGATGTAGCCGGTGTCGATGCTGGCGAGGTCCGCGACGCGGAGCTTCCAGACACCGTTGGCGACCTCGGAGGAGGCGTTCACGGTGAAGCTCTGGACGATGTTGTCCGCGCTGCCACCCGTGCGGTTGCGCAGGTTGTAGACGGTGCCGTCGGGGGCGACCAGGTCGACCCGCAGGTCACCGACGTAGGTGTGGACGATGTTCACGTCCACCTTGAGGGTGCTCGGGGCGTTGCCCGAACGGGTCACCGTGATCGGGGACTCGACCGTCGAGTTGTCCGCGATCTGGTAGTCGGCCGTGTTCTCGAACACGTTCTGCTCCACGGTGCCGACGACCCAGGTGAAGGACGCCGTCCCGGTCTTGCTCTGCGAGTCGGTCACCGTGACGGTCACGTTGGACGTGCCGGCGGTGGTGGCCGTGCCCGAGATCAGGCCGGTGGAGGAGTTGATCGACAGCCCGGCCGGCAGGCCGGTCGCCGCGTAGCTCAGCGCACCCGGGTTGGTGCTGGTGGCCTGGACCTGCAGGCTCACCGCGGTGTTGATCTGGGTGTTCTGGTTGGCGATGGGCTGGACCGTCACACCGCTGACGATGCGCGGGCCGACGTTGACACCGGCCCAGGCGTTGGCGGCGTTGTTGTAGATGGTCGAGCCCTGGCCGTACAGGTCGGCGGCGGCCTGCAGGGTGGCCGTACGCGCGGCGGCGTAGTTGGTGTTGGACTTGAAGTAGCCCGCCGTCAGCGCGCGGAACCAGATCTTGGAGGCGGCGTCCCGGCCGATCGCGGTGACCGGGAGGCCGTCGGAGGTCGGCGAGTCGTAGCTCACGCCGTTGACGACCTTGGCGCCGGAGCCCTCGGAGGCCAGGTAGTACCAGTGGTTGGCCGGGCCCGAGGAGTAGTGGACGTCGATCGAGCCGATGCCGGAGTACCAGGCGTCCTTGGAGGAGCCGTCCTTGCTCGGCTTGTCCATGTAGCGCAGCGGCGTGCCGTTGCCCCGGATGTCGATCTTCTCGCCGACCAGGTAGTCGCCGACGTCCTGCGGGTTGTTGGCGTAGAACTCCACGGCCGCGGCCATGATGTCCGAGGTCGCCTCGTTCAGACCGCCGGGCTCACCGCTGTAGGTCATGTTGCCGGTGACCGAGGTGAGGCCGTGGGTCATCTCGTGCGCGGCCACGTCGGTGGAGGTGAGCGGCTTGTTGTTGCCCTCGCCGTCGCCGTAGGTCATGCAGAAGCAGGAGTCCTGCCAGAAGGCGTTGACGTACGCGTTGCCGTAGTGGACCCGGGAGTACGGGGCCACGCCGTCGTTGCGCAGGCCGTTGCGGCCGTGCACGTTCTTGTAGTAGTCCCAGGTGACGGCCGCACCGTAGTGGGCGTCCGCGCCGGCCGTCTCCAGGTTGGCGGGCTGGCCGTTGCCCCAGATGTCGTCCGGGCCGGAGAAGAGCGTCCCGGTGCCGGAGCTGCCCCGGTTGAGGTTGTACGTCTTGTGGGCGCCGCGGGCCGCGTCGGTCAGGGTGAAGTTGCTGCCCGACTGGCTGGTGCCCAGGGTCACCTGGCCGCTGTACATGGTGTTGCCGGTGCCGGTCTCGACGGCCTGCCACTCGGTGATCTTCGCGCCGGTCTTGGCGTCGGTGACCACGTGCAGCTCGTTCGGGGTGCCGTCGTGCTGGAGGCCGCCGACGACGGTCTCGTATGCGAGGACCGGCACGCCCTCGGCCGCCCAGATCACCTTGCGGGCGTTCTTCGCGGCCTTGGTGTCCTTCGAGCCCTCGGCCTTGGCGGCGGAGAGCGCCTGGCCCTCGGCCGCGGCCGGGGTGACGGTGGCGGTGGTGTCGGCGACCTTGATCTCGTGCTGGGTCGCCTTGGTGACGCTCTTGGTGACGCCGCCCTTGGCGTGGACCGTCAGGTCGCCGCCGAGGACCGGCAGCCCGCCGTAGGTCCGCTCGTAGGTGGTGTGCGTGGTGCCGTCCGCGTCCTTGACCACGTCACGGACGATCAGCTTTTCCTGGTTGCCGAGACCGAGAGCCCTGGCCGCCTGGGCGGTGGTGGAGTTCGCGTCGGCTATGAGCGTCGCACGCTCGGAGGGGCTGAGCTTGAGGGCGACCGCGCCCGGGTTGGGCTGGGCGGCCTGGCGGGCCTGCGACGCGGTGGCGTCGGCAGTGGCGGTCGTGGTCTGCATGCCGACGGCGAGCAGTGCCGCCGCGGCAATGAGAGCGCCGGCCGCGGTGGCGCGCCGATGGGGGGTGGGACTCAACGCAGACTCCTTCTGCAAGGGGGGTTCCGGACGGCTGGGTGGGCCTCCGGGCAGAACAGGGCTGTGCGCAGAACGGATCGAAGAGTGCCAGCTGCAGAGCCAACTGTCAGGGCCGCGTCAAAAGATTGGCCGGAAAGGGTCCGTTGTCCGAAGTGAAGGGTCCGATATCCGAACCGTTCACTTTCGTATGTGCCGTATGGCGCCCACAAACCGGAACCTGATCCGCCGGATGCTAACGAACGGACAACAAGAGACATGGTTGAGGCAAACGACGTTTACCGTACGGGTGTTTGTCGTACTGTTTCCCGGTGCGACTGAGTCCGTCGTTTGGGGAAGCCACGGGCACTCGCCTTTGTCATAGACCACGTGCCAGGGGGGCCCATGAGGCATGTCCGTATTCCTGCGCAAAGAGTGGCCAGAACGGCCCGGGAGTCGACTGTGCCGTCACGGCGCCTCGGCGACAAGGCCCGCTGGTACCTGCCTGCCGCGCTGACCGCCGACGTGCTCGGTGCCGCCGTACCGGTCGGCCTGGTCTTCGATGCCGCTCAGCAGGATCGTCCGCTCTTCTGCGCGGCAGGTGCGGCCGTTGCCTGGGTGGGGGTGCAGGCGCTCCGCCGGCGGTATGCCACCCGGGCGCTCGGAGAATCCCGGGGCGTGCTGCCCGTCGTCCATGACTGGCTGATTCTGATCGGTGTCCTGGCCGTGGCCCGGGCCGCGCTCGACGAGAGCACCCCGCGGCTGGCCGCGCTCGGTTCGCTGCTGCCCGCCCTCCTGATCACCGTCGCCTGCCACAAGCTGACCTACCGGCACCTGTCCGCCGCCCGCCGCGAGGCGCAGGCGGTCAGCCGGGTGCTGGTCGTCGGCGAACCCGGAGCGGCCGACGAGGTCACCGCGCACCTCGCCGCGCGGACCGACCACCCGTACGTGGTGGTGGGCGTGGTCCCGGTCGGTGCCGGCCCTCTCACCGGGGGCATACCGGTCGCGGCCCGGCTCGGCGACGAGATGCCCGAGGCTCCGGACGGCGATGCCGACTCGGTCATGGCCGCGGTCCACAGCCACCATGCCGACCTGGTCCTGGTCGTCCCCGGGACCCGGATCTCCGGGGAGCGGCTGCGCCGGGTGGCCTGGGCGCTGCACGACGCGGGACTGGAACTGGCGGTCTTCCCCGGCCTGGTGGAGGTCTCGGTCAAGCGCCTGGAGACCCTCTCGGCGGGCGGGCTCGCCGTGCTGCGGGTCGCGCCGCCGGTCCGGGGCGGGGTCCAGCCGGTGCTCAAGTCGGTGTTCGACCGGGCCGGCGCGGGTCTCGGACTGCTGGTCCTGGCCCCGGTCTTCCTGGGCGTCGTCGCCGCGATCCGGCTCGGCAGCGCGGGCCCGGCGTTCTACCGGCAGCGGCGCATAGGGCGGCACGGAGTGCCGTTCGTGATGTGGAAGTTCCGCACCATGGTGGTCGACGCCGACCGGCGCAAGGCGGACCTGGCGGGGGCCAACGAGAACGACGGCCTGATGTTCAAGATGCGCCGCGACCCCCGGGTGACCCGGGTGGGCCGGCTGCTGCGCCGCACCTCGCTGGACGAGCTGCCGCAGCTGCTGAACGTACTGACCGGGCACATGTCCCTGGTCGGTCCGCGTCCGCCGCTGCCCGAGGAGGTGGCGCAGTACGACCAGGTCGAGCTGCGGCGGCTGGCCGTACGGCCCGGGATGACCGGACTGTGGCAGATCAGCGGACGGTCTGATCTGTCCTGGGATGAAACCATTCAGCTGGATCTGCAGTACGTGGACAACTGGTCCTTCACCAGCGATGTCGACGTCATGGGCCGTACGTTCCGCGCCGTGGTGGACGGGCGCGGAGCGTACTGAGCGGACTCATGCCGAGCTCACTTCCCCGCGTCGAGCCACCAGCGGTAGGTCGAGGCGATGCCGTCCCGCAGCGGGATGCCCGGCTTCCAGCCGAGGGAGGTCAGCCGGCTGACGTCCAGCAGCTTGCGCGGGGTGCCGTCCGGCTTGGAGGTGTCCCAGGCCAGCCGGCCGCGGAAGCCGGTCACCTCGGCGACGGTCTCGGCGAGCTCCTTGATGGTGAGGTCCTCGCCGCAGCCGAGGTTCACCGGCTCGTCGCCGTCGTAGCTGTTCAGCAGCACCGCGCAGGCCGATGCCAGGTCGTCGACGTGCAGGAACTCCCGGCGGGGGGTGCCGGATCCCCACAGCACGACCTCCTCGCGGCCGGCCTCCGCGGCCTCGTGGAAGCGGCGGATCAGCGCGGGCAGGACGTGCGAGGTCTCCAGGTCGAAGTTGTCGCCCGGACCGTAGAGATTGGTCGGCATGGCCGAGATGTAGGAGGCGCCGTACTGCTTGCGGTACGACTGGACCTGCACGATGCCGGCGATCTTGGCGATCGCGTACGCCTCGTTGGTCGGCTCCAGCGGGCCGGTCAGCAGGGCGTCCTCGGGGATGGGCTGCGGGGCCAGCTTGGGGTAGATGCAGGAGGAGCCGAGGAACAGCAGCCGGCCCACGCCGGCGGCGTGGGCGCCGCCGATCACGCTGAGCTGGATCTGCAGGTTCTCCTCCAGGAACTGCACCGGGTAGCGGCTGTTGGCCATGATCCCGCCGACCTTGGCGGCGGCCAGCACGACGGCGTCCGGGCGGACCTCCTTCAGGAACGCGCCGGTTGCGGCGGCGTCCCGCAGGTCGAGCTCCGCACGGCTGCGGGTGATCACCTCGTGGCCGTCGGCGGTGAGCCGCCGGACGACCGCCGACCCGACGAGACCGCGGTGGCCGGCGACGAAGATGCGGGCGTGCGGGGGCAGGTACGACTCCGGATTTGTCATACCGCCGATAATGCCAGTGCCATCTGGCAGGACCACCTTTACCCCGGCCCGGCTGCGCCCCGCACCCGGCGCCTCCGGCCGGGCCCGCTCAAACGCCGCTCGGGCTGGGAATGCCACTGCGCGGCATCGGCCCCCGCCGGGCAGGGGGCAGCCCAGGCGTACCATGCGGGGATCCGCATGACCGCAGCGTTGCCGGGGCGCCGCCCCGGGACCGCACGACACGAACCACGACAACCCCCGGGGGGGAACCCGCATGAGCAAGACCGCGCTGATCACCGGCGTCACCGGGCAGGACGGCTCGTACCTGGCCGAGCTGCTGCTCTCCAAGGGCTACACGGTGCACGGCCTCGTGCGGCGCTCGTCCAGCTTCAACACCGAGCGGATCGACCACATCTACCAGGACCCGCAGACCGCCAACCGGTCCCTGGTCCTGCACCACGCCGACCTCTCCGACGGCGTGGCGCTGGTGAACCTGCTGCGTGACATACGCCCCGACGAGGTCTACAACCTGGGCGCCCAGTCCCATGTCCGGGTCTCCTTCGACGCCCCGCTCTACACGGGTGACGTCACCGGCCTCGGCGCGCTCCGGCTGCTGGAGGCCATCCGGGCCAGCGGCGTGGACACCCGGATCTACCAGGCCTCGTCCTCCGAGATGTTCGGCTCCACCCCGCCGCCGCAGAACGAGCAGACCCCGTTCCACCCGCGCAGCCCGTACGGCGCCGCGAAGGTCTTCGCGTACTGGACCACGGTGAACTACCGCGAGGCCTACGACATGTTCGCGGTCAACGGCATCCTCTTCAACCACGAGTCCCCGCGCCGCGGCGAGACCTTCGTGACCCGCAAGATCACCCGCGCGGTGGCCCGGATCAAGGCCGGCCTCCAGGAGAAGCTGTACCTCGGCAACCTCGACGCCGTCCGCGACTGGGGCTACGCCCCCGAGTACGTGGACGCCATGTGGCGGATGCTCCAGCAGGACGAGCCCACCGACTACGTGGTCGCCACCGGCGTCGCCGCGACCGTCCGCCAGTTCGTCGAGTCCTCCTTCTCGCACGCCGGTCTCGACTGGAACGAGCACGTGCGCTACGACCCCAAGTACGAGCGCCCCAGCGAGGTCGACGCCCTCATCGGCGACGCGAGCAAGGCGCAGGAGCTGCTCGGCTGGAAGCCGACGGTCCTGGTCGAGGAACTGGCCCGGATCATGGTCGACGCGGACATCCGCCAGGTCGAGGACCAGCTCGCCGGAGTGACCGTCCGGATCGACCGCTGAGGCCTCTGCGTTACTGCAGGTACCTTACGATTTACCTGTCCTGGTCAACTCCCACCGGGGATGACCAGGACAAACTCCGCCGTATGTCCGCAGCACACCCTTCGCGCCGGACCCGTTGATTCCAAGTTGGTATGCAATGGGTCAAGTGAGGTGACCGGGCCCTCACGCGAGCCCTAGTCTGCGCCAGTACATATGGCTGTTCGGATAGTTCCAGCCATTCAACCGGGCGATGCCCTGGGGGGCTCATGCGTAGATCCAGAGGGCTGACTGTTGCCCTCGTCCTGTCACTGGCCGGTGCCGGCACCGGCCTTGGCCTGGTGCTCATGCCCCAGGCGTCGGCCATCACCCAGCCGGTGGCCTTCACCGCCGACGCGCTGCCGACCTGGCAGCCCAACGGCATCGTTTTCGCCATGGCCGAGGCGAACGGCACCGTCTTCGCCGGCGGTACCTTCTCGGCCGTCCGCCCGCCCGAGAACGCGGGCAGCGGCACCGAACAGGACGCCGTGAACTTCGTGGCGCTGGACGCCGCGACCGGGGCCCCCACCTCGTGCAAGCTCTCCTTCACCATCGGCGACGGCTCCGCGACCGTGCGGTCCCTGGTCGTCTCCAAGGACAAGAAGACCCTGTACGCGGGCGGCTACTTCGGCGCCGTCAACGGCACCCCGGTGAGCAGCGTCGCCGCGATCGACATCGCCTCCTGCGCGCCCAAGGCCTCCTTCCACCCGGCCTTCCCGGCCACCGTGCGCGCGCTCGCGGTCACCGACGACACCCTGTACGCGGCCGGCGACTTCGGCACCGTCGAGGGCGAGACCCGCGAGCGGTTCGCCGCGGTCGACGCCGGCTCCGGTGCCCTGAAGCCCTTCACCGCCAACGCCGACGAGCCGGGCCGCGCCATCGAGGTCACCCCGGACGGCAAGAACGTGCTGATCGGCGGTGACTTCTTCAGCGTCAACGGCTCCAACACCCACGCCCTGGCCGTGGTCGACGCCACCTCCGGCGCGGTGAAGAAGACGTACAGCAACATTCCGAGCAACTCGGTCGTCAAGGACATCTCCACCGACGAGACCGGCTTCTACACCGGCAACGAGGGCTCCGGCGGCGGTGTGTTCGACGGCCGCATCGGCCTCAAGCTCAGCGACTTCAGCGAGAAGTGGCGGGACCGCTGCCTGGGTGCCACCCAGTTCGTGCTGCCGTACGACGGGGTGCTCTACAGCTCCTCGCACGCGCACGACTGCTCCACCGAGCAGGAGTTCCCCGACGGCAAGCGCCACTTCATGCTGGCCCAGCCCACCGACCACACCGGCGCCGCCCCCGCGCCCGTGGACGGCTTTGTGCGCGGCCCGGGCAAGCTCGGCTGGCACCCCACCGCCAACGACGGCATCGGCGAGGGCATCGGCCCGCGCGTGATGGCGGTGGCGGAGAAGAACGACGTCAAGTACATGTGGGTCGGCGGTGAGTTCACCCTCATCAACGGCGTCGAGCAGCAGGGCCTGACCCGGTTCGCCTCCACCGGCGACGTCGGCGCCCCGACCACTCCGGTCGTCAGCGCCGCCAGCGTCAAGCCCGGCGAGGCCCAGGTCCGCTGGCGCACCAGCTACGACGCGGACGACAGCAAGCTGACCTACCGCATCTACCGCAATGGCTCGGGCACCCCGATCGCCTCGGTCACCGCCAGCTCGCTGGAGTGGCAGCGCCCGCAGGCCTCCTGGACCGACACCACGGTCAAGGCCGGCCAGTCCTACACCTACCGGGTGACCGCCACCGACGCGGCGGGCAACACCAGCGCCCTGTCGGCCACCGCCCCGGTGACCGTCCCGGCCACGGCCCAGTCCTACCCGAACCAGGTCCGCGAGGACGGCGCCAAGCTGTACTGGCGCTACGACGACACGGTCAGCCCGTACGTCGCCGACTCCTCGGTCTCCGGCAACACCAGCGGTGTCCAGGTCAACGCTCCGGCCCTGCGCCAGACGCCCGGCGCCGTCACCGGTTCCAGCACCGCGATGGGCTTCAACGGCACCAGCCAGCAGGTGCACAGCGACCGCCGCCAGACGGTGGGCGCCACGTACACCCTGGAGACCTGGTTCAAGACCGGGACCTCGCGCGGCGGCAAGCTGATCGGGTTCGGCAACAACACCACCCGTAACAGCGGCACGTTCGACAAGCAGATCTACATGACGAACACGGGCCGTCTCGCGTTCGGCGTGTACAGCGGCTCCGCCCGCACCATCACCACGGGTCTGTTCGAGACGTACAACGACAACAAGTGGCACCACGTGGTCGCCACCCAGGGTCCGGCCGGCATGGCCCTGTACGTGGACGGCCAGAACAAGGGCACGCTCAACGTCACCACCCACGCCGACTACGCGGGCTACTGGCACGTCGGCGGCGACAACCTGGCCAGCTGGCCGAACCGTCCGACGAGCAACTTCTTCGCCGGACAGATCGACGAGACGGCCGTCTACCCGAGCGCGCTGACCCAGGCGCAGGTCAAGAACCACTACGACCTGGCCAAGGCCCCGACCGACACGGTCTCCAAGGTCTCCGCGACCGAGGACACCTACATCAACCAGGGCGCCCCGAGCACCGCGTACGGCACGTCCACCTCGCTCGCGGTGCGCGGCACCGCGGCGTACGAGACGTACCTGCGCTTCACCCTGCCGGCGGCTCCCGCCGGGCAGGTGCTGAAGTCGGCCTCGCTGCAGATCAAGACCACCACGCAGGCGGGCGCCGGCACGGCCGACAAGGTCTCGGTGGTTCCGGTCACCGGCACCTGGAGCGGCGCGGGCACCACGTTCAACACCAAGCCGACCCTGGGCACCACCCCGCTGGGCTCGATCACGGGCATCGCGGACGGTTCGGCTATCCACAACGTGGACCTGGACACGGCTGCGGTCTCCGCGGTGCTGGGCACCAGCTACGACATGGCCCTGACCAGCGCGGGCACCGACCCGCTGTGGATCTGGTCCTCCGAGGCGACGGCAGCTGAGGGCACCCCGCAGCTGATCCTCACCTTCGGCCCGAAGTAACGACGGGCGGCTGCGGGGCCCGGCCTTCGGGCCGGGCCCCTCAGCCGACTCAGCGATCCGGCACCCAACAGGAGCCCTGTGATGTACCGACACCCGGCAGCGGCTGCTGTCCTGCTGGCCACCGCCCTGACCCTGACCCTGACCGGCTGCAGCTCGGACGGGGACAAGCCCGACGCCGAAGCGAAGGCCAAGCCGCCGGCCGCCTCCTCGGTCCCCGACCCGGCGGACGCCACCACGGCACCGCCCGCCGCGCCTTCGCCGGACGCCAAGCCGACCGGTCCGGTGCTGCCGGACGCGAAGCTGACCCCGGCGACGGGCACCTTCAAGGAGAACGAGAAGACGTACCTGCGCGGGCGGGTGCCGGAGAAGACGGACCCGGCGGCCGTCCTGCAGACCGGGCAGGAGTCCTGCCAGCGGGTGGCGCGCACGGCCAAGCGGGACAAGGACGCGGCGACCGCGTCGGTCATCGCGGGTGAGATCCCGAACGCCAAGGACGCGATCACCCTGCTCTGCCCGGACCAGAAGCCGGTTCTGGCCGCGGCCGAGAAGGGCTTCGGGGACGGCACCCGGAAGACGCCGCAGGCCGGCACCTTCCGCGCCATCAACCCGAGCCCGGCCTGCACCTGGCAGGCCAAGGGCAAGGACGGGGCCGTCCTGGCTTCCGGCCCGGAGATGGGCGCCAAGCCCGGCGAGCGCATCACCGCCAAGATCCCGGCGGGCACGGCCGAGTTCGTCTCATCGGCCTGCTTCGCCTGGGTCCCGGCGTAACCACCGCTCCACCCCGAAAGCCCCCCGGCCCCCGCCGGGGGGCTTTCGCACACCCCCCGCCCACGTGGCACCACGATGGCACCACCCCCGCCCGGTCGCCCGCACGAGCCGAGCGTGCGGCCCCCGTGCCGCCCCGGCGGGTATGGGCGCTTGCGGCCCCGAGCGGGGTCCGGCCAGGCCCCTTGGGCCTGCCCCGGCCGCTGCCCGCGAGCCGGCATGGGGCGCAGCCCCGAGGGCGCACAGCGCCTGCCCCGGGCGCAGGCCCGCGCGGCACGCGCGGCGCGCCCCGCGCCTTCTGGTGGCTCTGTCGGAGCCCCAGAAGCCCTGCGGCGGGAGGCGCCCGGGCGCGCTTGGGGGCTCGGCCCCGAGGGCGCGCAGCCCTGCCCCGGGCGCAGCCCGCGCCCCCGCGGTGCCGGGTGGTGCCAGAATGGCGCCATCGGAGGTGGACATGGCGCCATGGGCGTGCCATGATGGCGGCATGGACCTCACGCCCTATGTGGATCACCTCCGCCACGAGCTGGCCGTCGCCGCCGGTACCGGTGGCGACGAAGCCCGCGCCCTCGCCGAGCGGCTCACCGCGCCGCTCGAGTCGGCCGCCCGCCTCACCCTGCTCAACGCACTGTCCGCCGCCATGGGCGAGGTCACCCGGGAGCTGGCGCCGGGCTCGGTCGACGTACGGCTGCGCGGACTGGACCCCGAGTTCGTGGTGACCGTGCCGCCGACCGGGGTGCCCGAGGGCGGGCCGGGGCCCGCTCCCGCCGCACAGCCGGCGCCCGCCCCCGCACCCCCGGCCGCGCCCGTGGCCGACGGCGACACCGCCCGGATCAACTTCCGGCTCCCGGCCCACCTCAAGAGCCGGGTGGAGGACGCCGCCGCGGCCGAGGGCCTGTCGGTCAACGCCTGGCTGGTCCGGGCCGCCGCCGCCGCCCTGGAGCCGGCTTCGGGGCGGAGCGCCGGCCGGTACCGGGGCGACCAGGGGTTCACCGGCTGGGTCCGCTGACCCGCACACGTACACCGCACACGTACACCCGCACACCTTCACCGAACCAACGAGCCAAGAGGACGGCACAGCCATGCCTGCTTTCGACACCATCGAAGCCATCACCGCCATCGTCGAGATCGAGGTCGGATCGATCCGGATCACCGCCAGCAAGCGCACCGACACCGTCGTCGAGGTGCTGCCGGGCAACCCCGGACAGGAGGGCGACGTACGGGCCGCCGAGGCGACCAAGGTCAGCTGCTCCGGCAACACCCTGACGGTCAAGGGCCCCAAGAAGAAGGGCCTGTTCGGCCGCACCCCGACCGTCGAGGTCAGCATCGAACTCCCGGCCGGCTCCGAGGTCCGCGCCGGCACCGTGGTCGGGGACATCGACCTCGTCGGTGCGTTCGCCGAGTGCCGGCTGAAGACCGCGATGGGCGAACTCCGGGTCGACCGGGCCACCGCGGTGAACCTCAAGAACGACCACGGCGGGGTGCACGTGGAGGAGGTCTCCGGCGACGCCGAGATCACCGCCTCCGGCCGCGCCGAGATCGGCCGGATCGACGGCCGTGCCGTCCTCGGCAACGCCAACGGCGAGACGGTCCTCGGCGCGGTCGCCGGCGACCTGCGGGCGAAGGTCTCCAATGGCGCGATCACCGTCGGCTCCGCGCTCGCCGGCGTCGACGCCCGCTCCTCCAACGGCGCCATCCGGATCGGCGAAGTGGTGCGCGGCCGGGTGGTGCTGGAGACCGCCGTCGGCGAGGTCGAGGTCGGCATCCGCCCGGCCACCGCCGCCTGGCTGGACGTCCACACCGACCTCGGTTCGGTCCAGAACCACCTCGGCTGCGTCGACGGCCCGACCGCCACCGACGAGACCGTCGAGGTGCGGGCCCGCAGTGGCTACGGCGACATCGTGATCCGCCGCTCCTGACCCGGCCGGGCGGCCGGCCGCCGCCCGCTCCCTCCTTTCCCCCTCCCTGGAGACCGGTCTGTCATGATCATGTCAGAATCCATGTCCGCAACACTCACGCGCCGGCCGGCGATCACGGCCACCGGCCTGTCCAAGTCCTACGGGGACAAGGTGGTGCTCGACGGCATCGACCTCCACATCCCCGAAGGCGCCGTCTTCGCCCTCCTGGGCCCCAACGGAGCCGGCAAGACCACCACCGTGGAGATCCTCTCCACCCTGGTTCCCGCCGACGGCGGCCAGGCCGCCGTGGCTGGCCACGACCTGACCCGCGATGCCCGCAGCGTACGCTCCGCCATCGGCGTCACCGGCCAGTTCGCGGCAGTGGACAACCTGCTGACCGCCGAGGAGAACCTCCTCTTCATGGCGGACCTGCTCCACCTCGGCCGCCGCGAAGGCCGCCGCCGCGCCACCGAACTCCTGCGCCGCTTCGACCTGACCGAGGCCGCCCGCAAGCCCGTCGCCACCTTCTCCGGCGGCATGCGGCGCAAACTCGACCTCGCCATGACCCTGGTCGGCGACCCGCGCATCATCTTCCTCGACGAGCCGACCACCGGACTCGACCCGCGCAGCCGCCGCACCATGTGGGAGATCATCCGCTCCCTCGTCACCGAGCAGGGCGTCACCATCTTCCTGACCACCCAGTACCTGGAGGAAGCGGACCAGCTCGCCGACCGCATCGCCGTCCTGGACCGGGGAAAGATCGTCGCCGAAGGCACCCCGGAGGAACTCAAGCGCCTCGTCCCCGGCGGGCACCTGCGCATCCGGTTCGCCGACGAGCAGCGGCTCGACGCCGCCGCCGCACTGGTCGGCGCCTGCACGCGCGATCCCGAGGAACTCATCCTGCAGGTCCCCGGCGACGGCTCCATCCCGACCCTGCGCGCCGTGCTCGACATCCTCGACAGCCACTCCGTCGAAGCCGAGGCGCTCACCGTGCACACCCCCGACCTGGACGACGTCTTCCTCAGCCTCACGGAGAGCCCACGATGAGCACCAGCACCCTCACCTACGCGCTCGGCGACTCGGCGACGATGCTCCGCCGCAACCTCAAGCACGCGCTCCGCTACCCCACCATGACGGTCTCGGTCATCGCCATGCCCGTCCTGATGCTGCTCCTCTTCAACTACGCCTTCGGCGGCGCGATCGGCGCCGGCATCGGCGGATCGGGAGGCTCGTACATCGGCTACGTGGCCCCCGGCATCATCCTGATGGCCGCCGTCTCCGGCGCCGTCTCCTGCGCCACCAGCGTCTGCGTCGACATGACCGAGGGCATCGTCAACCGCATCCGTACGATGTCCATCTCGCGCGGCGCCTTCCTCTGCGGCCACGTGTTCGGCAACGTCATCCAGACCATGGTCAGCATCGCCCTCGTCGTCGGCGTGGCCCTGCTGCTCGGCTTCCGGCCGGACGCCACCCCCGTCGAATGGCTGGCCGCCGCCGGCCTCCTCCTTCTGCTCGCCATCGCGCTCGGCTGGCTCTCGGCCGCCCTTGGCATGGTCTCCAAGACCCCGGAGGCCGCCAGCAATGCGCCCATGCCGCTGCAGTTCCTGCCGCTGCTCGGCAGCGCCGTCGTACCGACCGAGTCGATGCCCACCGCGCTGCGCTGGTTCGCCGAGTACCAGCCCTTCACCCCGGTCATCGAGACCCTGCGCGGCCTGCTCATGGGCACGGAGATCGGCACCAGTGCGGTGGTCTCCCTCGCCTGGTGCGCCGGCCTCACCGCCCTCGGCTACCTGTGGGCCCGGTCCGCGTTCAACCGCGGGGCGAAGCGGGCCTAAAGCCCCTCGTACACCGACAGCAGGGTGTCCAGGACCGCGTCCATGGAGAAGGCGTCCGCGGCCAGCTTGCGGGCCGCGAGGGACGCGGCCCGGTTCGCCTCCGGCGCCAGCAGCTCCAGCACCGCGGCGGCCACCCCCTCCGGACCCGGGTCGACCACCCGGCCCGCGCCCGCCCCCGCGATGTCCCTGGCCAGCCCGTTGGAGTGGGTGACCACGGACGGCACCCCCACAGCGAGGGCCTCCAGGACCGACATCGGGAACGGCTCGTCCACCGAGGGCAGTACGTAGACCCCGGCGCGCCGGAGCTCCGCGAGCACCTCCGCACCGCTGAGACCGCCGGTGACCGTGAACCGGTCACCCAGGCCCAGGGCGGCGATCCGGGCCCGCACCGCCGGGAGTTCGCCCTCGTCCGGACCGGCCACCACGAACTCCGCGTCCGGGTGCACGGCGAGCACGGCAGGCGCCGCATCCACGAAGTCCACCGGCCGCTTGCGGGACTGCAGGCGCGCCGAGTAGAGGATCCGCGGCGGACCGGACAGGGCCGGCCGCTCCTCCTGAGCCGGGACCCCGTTCACCAGCCGGACGGTGTTGCCCAGCTCGGCACCGACCACCGCGTCCAGCCCGCTCCGCTCGTGCGGGGTGAGGTACAGCACCGCTCCGGCCCCGCGCAGCAGCCGCCGTACCGCGAGGGCGTCCAGCACCTTCGCGAGGGCCTTCCCGCTCGGGTCCACCATGCCGTGGGTCTGCAGCACCAGCGGCCGGCCGGCCCGCAGCGCCGCCAGCGCCACCGGCAGGGTCACCAGGTCGCGGGCCAGGTGGACATGGACCAGGTCCGCCTCCCGGACCAGCCGGCCCGCCGCGGCCAGCAGGGCCGGGGAGGTCATCCCGCTGAAGCCCAGCGGGAGCAGCCGGCGGGCCGGGTACAGCGTCGCCGGAATCCCCTCGACCTCGGTGGGCCAGGGGTTGAACTCCTCGCCCAGCGCCAGCAGCCGGGCCTCGTGACCGCGGGCCCGCAGCCCGGCGGCCAGGTTCAGGGCCACCCGGACCGGGCCGCCGAAGGCGTTGCGCGGGGAGTGCAGGGTGACCGCGTGCAGGACTCTCACTTCGGCTCCTCCACCGGGCGGCGACCGCCGTCCACCGTCTGCAGGGTCAGCTCGGGCAGGTCCCGGTGGACCACGGCCCCGGCCCCGGCCACCGCGTGCCGGCCCACGGTCACCCCGGCCAGCACGGTCGCCCGTACCGCCACCCAGGCACCGTCCTCGACCACGATGGGCGCGTTGCGGTAGCGGAAGTCGGCGGCCCGGTGGTCGTGGGAGCCGGTGCAGAGCATCGCCTCCTGCGAGACGCACACATGCGAACCGATGGTCACCGGCTCCAGGTTCAGCAGCCAGGCGCCCTCGCCTATCCAGCTGTGGTCGCCGATGGTCAGCTTCCACGGCCACAGGATCCGGACCTTGTGGCGGATGAACACGCCCTCGCCGATCTTCGCGCCGAAGGCGCGCAGCAGGGCCACCCGCAGCCGGGCCGGACAGAACCAGGCCATGAACACCGTGTTCATCACGGCGAACCACAGCGCCTGGGCCAGGAACCCGCGCCCCTTGTCGTATCCGGCCAGCGTGAAGGCCGGGAGATCACGCGCCATGTACCCCCCATCGGTCACCCCCGCCGGCGCCTCCCCAGGTGCCGCGGGCTCAGACTAGACTGCGCGCGGAATACGCACAGGGGCGGGTGGGGGCACAGTGGCAACGGACATACGCAAGCCGCTGAGCGCGCCGCCGGCCCCCGAGGAGGACGAGAGCCGGTGGGGGCGGGTCACCACCCCGCGCACCCTGCTCTCCCGGGCCCTGTCCGTCCCGCTGGCCCTCGGGTTCACCGTCTTCCTGCCGCTGTTCGTGGCCGTGCAGTCCGGCGCGGGCGTGCGCGACGCCGCCTTCTGGCTCCAGCTGGCCCTCACCATGTACGCCGGCGCCCGGCTCTCCGCGATGGTGCTGACCAGCCAGCGCAAACTGCTTCAGGGCTCGTTCTGGCTGTTCGTCTACATGGCGATGGGCGTGGCCCCGCTCGCCCAGGCCGTCCTCGGCCAGGTGCCCACCCCGGTGGTCGGCCCGCGCTCCGACCTCACCTGGGCCATCGCCCTGATCCTGATCGGCTGTATCGCCTTCGACGTCGGCGTGCTGCTGGCCCGGCACCGGCCGTCCGGCCGGGCCGGCGGCTCGCAGAAGGAACCCCGCCCGGTGATGGCGCACCGGCGCCGGCTCCAGCTGCTGACCCTGTTCGCGTTCCTGTGCAGCGCCGCCTTCGTCATGAAACTGGGCGGACCGGCGGTGTTCTTCAGCAGCCGGCAGGAGATCATCGCCGGAATCGAGGAGGCGGGCGTCTCCAACGGCGACAGCCAGGCCGGGCAGGCCTTCCTGCGCGGCTTCGGCACGGTGCCGGCCCTGCTGGCGCTGCTGCTGTACACGCGGTGGCTGGTCACCTCGACCTACGCCCGCCGCAAGCCCATGGTGATCGCCACCTGGGCGGCCCTGGCCGCGCTCAACCTGGTGGTCAACAACCCCATCTCGAACCCGCGCTACTGGTTCCTGACCGTTCTGTTCGCGCTGCTGTTCACCGTCTTCCCGGTGAGCGCGGCGATGTACCGGGTGGCGCTGTCGATGGCCGTGGTCGTCGCCCTGCTGGTGTTCCCGTTCGCGGACCGCTTCCGGTACGACGAGAAGAACTACAAGCCGGTGGAGACCACGTCCTTCCTGGAGCCGATGGCGCTGAAGGACTACGACCAGGTGGGGATGTTCGCGAACACCATCACCTTCGCGGAATCCGGCCCCGGCCACTTCTACGGCCGCCAGCTGGCCGGCTCCGTGTTCTTCGCGGTACCCCGCTCGGTGTGGCCGAGCAAGCCGCGGGACACCGGCGTGATGGTCGGCCAGTGGATGGGCACGGTCAACACCAACCTGTCCTCGCCGATCTGGGCCGAGCTGTGGATCGACTTCGGCGCGGTCGGCATGGGCGGCGGCCTGATGGCGATGGGCTACGCATCGGCCCGCGTCGACCGCCGCTACGCCAAGCGCGCCACCCGCCGCTCCCCTCCGGGCTCGCTGATCTCGGTGGTGGTCCCGCTGGTCGCGGGCTACTCCTTCATCCTGCTGCGCGGCCCGCTCCTCCAGGCCTCGGGCCGCGTCGCGATCGCGGCCCTCTGCCTGGCCCTGGTCGCCACGTACCGCACGGACAAGTCCACCACCCTGCGCTAGCTCGGGCTGATCGTGACCCGGTAGGTGGCTCCGGCCCTGCCGTGGGTGCGCACGGTGACGGTCTGGCCGTGGTCGCCCCAACTGGCCTTGCCGCCCTGGACATCGACGCGGTAGCCGCCCGGGTACGTGTCCTTGGGCACGGTGATCTGGGTGGGGCCGTCTGCGTTGGCGCGCGTGCGGAAGGTGAGTGTGTAGGTGCGGGTGGCCGGGTCGTACGCGAACGTGAGCGGATCGCCCGCGACGGCCCGCGCGTACGGCTGGACGAGCAGTTGGGAGTTGGGCTTCACGGCGCCCGTCTCGTCCAGGAAGCAGTAGCTGCCGCCCCGGCACCACTGCCACCACGTCCAGCCGCTGGAGAAGCGGTCCATGGAGGCCGTCATATCGGTGACGAACTCGCGTGCGTGCGGAATATAGGGGTTGCCGCCCCACTCTCCGACGATCACCGGCATGCGGTGACGGGTCGGGTAGTCGCTGATCGCGGCCTCGTAGGCGGGGACGAAGGTGCCGTTGGGGTCGTAGTCGGCGCCGGTTTCCATCGCGGTCTCGTAGAAGTGCGGCGCGTAGCCGGCGTGCGGGTCGTCGATGCGGCCCAGCCGGGTCGGGACGCCGAGACCGACGATGACGGTCGGTTCGACGAATACCCACGACTTGCGGTCGACCAGGCGGATCGCCCGGGCGAGGCGGTTCCACAGCTCGGTGAGCTCGGTGGCCTCGAAGCGGGCCGCGGCGGTGGGGAGGTCTTCGCCTTCGAGGAACCTCGCGAACGGCTCATTCATCAGGTCGTAGCCGAGCAGCGCCGGGTGCCTGCCCAGGGCGGAGGCGACCGTCACCCACATGCGAGCGTGCGCGGCGCGGAGGTCGGCGTCCTTGTACAGGTGGTCGAAGGCGGCCTGTACGGATGGCTGGAAGTACCCGGCGAACCAGTCGTCGGGGGTGGGCGTGAACGGCAGCCCCTCGTCGCGGGTGGCCCAGTCGGGGATGCCGCGGGAGCCGAAGCGGGGGCCGTATACGTCCTGGTGGGCGTCGAGGATGACCTTGATGTGGTAGCGGTCGGCCCAGTCGAGAATGCGGCGCATCTTGGTGAGGTAGTCGCGGTCGTAGTGCCCGGGAGTGGGTTCGAGGTCGTCCCAGAGGAACGCGAGGCGCGCGAGGTTGAAGCCCCGGGCGGACATGTCCTTGAGGTCGCTCTCGCGGATGTTGGCGAACGCGTTGGCGCCTCGGCTGCTCTTGTCGGCGAGGTTGAAGCCGCGCCACTGAAGCGCGCGGCCCTGGCCGTCGGCGATGAAGGTGCGGTCACCGACCGTGACTCGGTCGGGGGTGCGGTCGGGCGTGCGGTCGGGGTGGGCCTGGGCCTGCGCCGGGAGGACGCCGAGCAGGAGGGCGGCCACGGCGAGGGCGGCAGGGGCGACGCGGGAGAGCAGGCGCATGCAGGAGACCCTTTCGGGGATGGCTGCTGGGGCGGCGTGCTACTGGCCGGTCGGATGTTACTGGCGGGTGCTCCAAGTTCACAGGGGCGCACGGAAGTTGGCGGAGAAGCCTCCTTGAAGGGGCGCGCCGGGGCGCGATCAGCCCGTGGCAGGCGCCGGGGACGGGGCCGTGGTCGTCCCCGCAGGGTTCGGCGTACGGGGCTCCAGGCGCGGCCCCGCTTTCCGGCCCCCGCTCGGGGCCGGGGTGGGGCGGGGTTTCCCGCCCGCCCCCGTGGGCTTCGCCCGGGCGGAGTCCTGCCTAGGCGGCCAGGGCCGGGCTGGTGCTGGGCAGGCGGGAGACGCGCCACCAGGCGGCGGCGGCCTTGAGGGCGGAGCCCAGGGCCAGGCCCCAGGCCGCGCCCGTGACGCCCCAGGCCGCGTAACCGGCCAGCAGGAAGGCCACCGAGAGCAGGGAGAAGACCACCTGGAGGGAGAGGGTGGCCTTCGGGGCCAGCACGCGCAGGGTCAGCAGGGCGCAGGTGCCCAGGCCCATCACCGCGTACTGCGCGCCCGTCGCCGGCAGCAGGGAGGCCGCCGCCGGCCAGGTGTCGCCCAGGAGTTGCCGGCCCCAGCGGTCCGGCAGCGCGTACAGAGTGGCGGCGACGCCCGCGCCGAGGGTGCCGAGGGCCAGGCCCAGTGCCAGGGTGGCCCGGACCACCGCCCGCTTGCCCGGCAGCCGGCCCAGCACCGGCGGGGCGAATGCGCTCGCCGAGTTGAACAGGACGTTGAGCGGGCCGAACAGGGTGGTCGCGCCCCGCAGCGCACCCACGGCGAGCGGCGTCGCGAAGGCGCCCAGGCCGAGGACGGCCAGCTGGCTGGAGCCGTTGCCCACCGCGAACTCGACGACGAACCGCTGCCCGAGGTGGCCCCGGCGGACATACGGCCGCAGATCCGCCCGGGCCCCCCGGACGGACGGGTGCAGCAGCCACAGCCCGAGCAGCAGGGCCGGCAGCGCCGAGACGCCCCACACCAGCACCAGCCGGGCCGCCGAGGCCCCGGCCGGCTGCACCGCCAGCGCCGCCACCACGCACACCAGCCGCAGCGCATCCGCCGCCAGCGCCCGCTGAGGCGCCCGGAGCGCCGAGAAGCAGTAGCGCAGGCCGTCCTGGAGCAGCACCAAGGGGAGTACGCAGCCCAGCGCGAGGAAGGCCGTACCGACCGCACCGGGCAGCAGGGCCCCCACCGCCGCCAGGACCAGGCCCGCCGCCGCCGCGCCGGCACCGGTGAAGGCCACCGCCGACCGGCACACCGGGCCCAGGCGCTCCTCGGCCTTCTCCAGCACCACGGTCTGGCCGACGTAGGCCATGTTCAGCCCCAGCAGCACGCTGAAGGTCACATAGACCATCGAGAACGCGGCGAAGCCGGAGACCGAGGACAGCCGGGCGGCCAGCACCAGCACCAGGATATTGGTGGCGCTGGAGGCCGCCTGGTCCAGGACGGAGGCGACCGCGGCGAGTCCGCGCCGGCTCACCGCTGTCCGGTGCGGACCGTACGCAGCGCGACCGTGTCCGTGCCGTCGCCCGGGATGTGCTGCTCCGGCGGCTGCGGGCGCGGCGAGGGGAACGAGGTGCCGGCGGCCGGTGCCGGGGATGCCGGGGCGGTCGGCAGGGACATCCGGCGGCGGCCGGTGCCGCGCTTCTCGCCGGGCAGCGGCCCGTGCAGCACCGCGCCGAGCACCGTGCCGCCGGCGCCGCTGATCAGCTCGCGGATCCGGGACAGGTCGGAGCGGTGCACGGCCCGCGGGTCGCAGACCACCAGGACGCCGTCGACCCGGTCGACCAGCGCGAGCGCGTCGGCGTACGACAGGACCGGCGGGGCGAGCACGACCACCGTGGAGTTGGGGGAGTCGGCCTCGGAGACGAGCCGGGTGGCCCGCTGCGAGGTGAGTGCACGGGCCACGTTGCGGACCGGCTCGCCGGGGATCAGGTCGAAGGAGCCGGACTCGCCGGCGTCCACGGCGAGCTGCCGCCCGTCCGGCCAGTCGGTCTCCTGGCCCGCGGCCTGGCCGGCTCCCGGGCCGCCGGACATCTGGCTCCAGCGGGGCCGGCCGCCGGCATCGGTGCGCAACTGGCTGGCCAGGACCGGCGTGCGCAGGTCGGCCTCGATCAGCAGGACGTCCTTGCCGGTCTCGGCGAAGGAGGCGGCGAGGTTCACGGCGACGGCCGCGGCGGTCTCGCTGCTGCCGCGCGGGGCCACCACCAGCAGTCGGCGCCGGTCGGCGAAGCGGGAGTCGTAGGCGAGCCGGAAGGCCACCGACCGGTACTCCTCGGCGAGCCGCGGATCGGCCTCGCCGGCCGCCAGCAGCGGCCCGCCGCCGGTCTTGTCCCGCGGCAGGGTGCCCAGCACGGGCGCCCGCAGGGCCCGCGAGACATCGCCGTCGGACCGCGGCGACGGGTCGAACACCAGCCGCACCCAGGCGGCAAGGAGACCGAGGGCCAGGCCCACGGCGGCGCCCAGCGCCAGCGACATGGGCAGGCCGGGGCCGTCCGGCGAGGTCGGCGGGGTGGCCTGGGTGGTGACCCGGCCCGGGGTCATGTCCAGCGCGTCCAGCTTGGAGATGTTGCCGTTGAACTGGCCGACCTTGCTCTGCAGATCGGTCTTCTGGGACAGCGCCGCATCACGCGCGGTGCCGGCCGGCATCCGGGCGATCTCCTTGACCAGCTCGTCGAGCTGCTTGGAGACCGGGTCCCGCTGGTCCTTGTAGCTCTTGACCATCTTGTCGCGGGTGACGTCCAGGGCCTTCTGCCGCTCCGCCAGGTAGGCCTCGGTCAGCGCGTTCGCGCGCCGGGCCGCCTCCGCGGGGGTGGCCGAGGTGTAGGTGAACTTCAGCACCATCGACTGCGGGGGGTTGGTCACCTGCAGTCCGCTGCGCAGCCCGGCCAGTTCGGCGCTGCCCATGCCCAGCTTCTTCGCGGCTTCCTTGGCGATGGAGCTGGAGAGCGCGGTCTGCCGTTCGGAGCCGATGTTCACCGTCTTGTCCGCGGCGATGCTCGGGTTGAACGGGTCGTCGGTCGGGGTGCGGAGCACCACGTCGGCGGTGGCGACGTAGGTGTCCGCGGTGGAGATGCCGAGGTAGGCGCCGCCCAGCAGGCCGATGCCGATGCCCGCTCCGATGAGCTTGCGGTAGCGGGTGAGCTGCCGGAACTGGTCCCTGAGGAGGTCGGGTTCGTCCTCGGCCGGTATCGCCGCCGGGCGGTGCGTCTCGGTCACGGCCGGGTTCCCCCAAGTACTTCGTCGATCAGTGCGTCGATGCGGGCCAGGCCCGCCTCACGGCTCAGGTGTGCCGCCACATGGCGGGGTCCGGCCGCGCCCAGCTCGTCCGCGTCCTCCGGGTTCTCGGCCAGCAACCGTACGGCCTTCAGCAGGGCGTGCGGGTCCTCCGGCGGTACGAGCACCCCGGCGCCCGAACGTTCCACCTCCTGGGCGGTGCCCCCCGAAGCCGCCACGGAGGCGACGACGGGCCGGCCGGCCGCGAAGTAGGAGGTGAGTTTCGACGGCACGCTCATGTCCAGCACAGCCGCGTGCTGCGTGACCGCGAGCACGTCCGCCGCGGCGAGGATATCCGGGAACTCACCGTCGGCGGCAGGGGGGATGATGTCCAGATTCGGTACGTCAGTGGACATCTCGGCGAGGGCCGCCCGCTGGCTGCCGTCACCCATCAGGACAAAGCGGACGTCCGGGTCCAGCCGGGCCGCCTCGACCAGGACTTCCAGGCCCTGCTTGAGGCCCATGTTCCCGGAGTGCAGGACGACCGTCTGGCCGGGGGCCCAGCCCAGGTGCCGGCGGGTCTCGCCGCGCGGCTTGGTGGGGGAGGGTACATGGGACCAGTTGGGCACCAGGCGGATCTTCTCCGGGTCCACGCCCATGCCGACGACCCGGTCCACAAAGGTCTCGTGGATCACGCCGACCAGGGTGGCCCGCTTCAGCGCGTACGCCTCGGCCCGCCCGGCGAGCGCCGCGGCCTTGTCGCCCCCGCTGATCCCGCTCTGCGCGGCGGCGGCCCCCATGAGGTCCTGCACCACCGGGATGTACGGGACCTTCCAGCGGGCGGCCATACGCGCCGCCAGCACCCCGCCGGCCAGGCTGGGCATCTGCGCGAGGATCGCGTCCGGCTTGGGGATCCGGGGCGGGGTCACCGCACCGTGCAGCAGAATCGATCCCTCGAACAGGGCCCGCTTCACGGCGGTCTGCTGCGCCGGGACGGTGTGCGCACGCCGGTGCACAGTGACCCCCGCGCGCTGTTCCGTGCGCCGGAGCGCCCCCTTGTACTCCGGCTCGAGGGACCAGGCGGGGTAGTGCGGCATGCCGGCGAAGACATGGGTCTCGTGACCGGAATTTGCCCAATGTTCAGCGATTTGTGTGGCGTACGGACCGATTCCCGCATGCTCGGGAGCGTAATTCGTGGAAACCAGCAGCAGACGCCGGTGACCGGATGTGGACACTGAGCGTCCCCCCTCTTCCTGAACTCCCCTGATCGATGCGCAGGCCACACTAATCGTTCACCCGCACGGCGCGGAACGTGCACGCTATTGTCTGCTAATCCACCGCACCGGGGGGTGCGGTCGCTGGGGGGTAACAGATGACGGAGCAGGACATGTCCGATTTTGGTGTGCCCGCGCGGAGGCCCTACCGAGTGGGCTACGCGCCGGGCGCATACGATCTGTTCCATATCGGACATCTCAATATCCTTCGGCACGCGCGCAGCCAGTGCGACTACCTGGTGGCCGGAGTGGTCTCCGACGAGATGGCCGAACTCGCCAAGGGGCGCCGCCCGATGATCCCGCTGGTCGAGCGGCTCGAGATCGTGCGCAGCGTCAAGTACGTGGACGCGGCCTTCGTCGAGACCGTCCCGGACAAGCTCGAGACCTGGAAGCAGGTCCGGTTTGACGTGATCTTCAAGGGCGACGACTGGCGGGGCACGCCCAAGGGCGACAAGCTGGAGTCCGACTTCGCCGCGGTCGGGGTGGACGTCGTCTACTTCCCGTACACCGTGCACACCTCCAGCACCCAGCTGCGCCGGGCGCTGGACGCACTCGCGGCGCCCCAGCAGCTGCCGGTACCGGAGCAGTTGGCCCCGCTCACCGCCGAACTGGGCTGAGCTCCCGGAACCACTTGGTGAGGAAGGCCAGCAGGAACAGGGCGGCGATCACGCCCAGCCCCGCGTACGCATACCGGAACAGCTCCCCGCCGCCGAGCAGCAGGAACACCAGGCAGAACACCCCGTAGTCGACCGGCAGCAGCGCCACCGCGCGCAGGGTCGACGGGGCGGCGGCGGGGGTGCCCGGGGCGGGCTTCGGCTTCAGCTTCTCGGTCAGCAGACCGCCGAAGAAGGTGACGACGGCCGCGAACTGGAACCCGAGCGGCACCAGCAGCCAGCCGTCGCCGGAGGTCCCGTACTCCTCGGGGAACCGGTAGAAGGCGATCAGCACACAGGTGTGCAGCGCGGTGAGCTTGGCGCAGTCCACCACATGGTCGAGCCACTCACCGGCGGCGCTGCCGCCCCCGCGCAGCCGGGCCAGCTGCCCGTCCGCCGAGTCGAAGGCGAATCCGACCGCGAGGGCCGCCCATACGGCGATGCCCAGCCCCCAGGAAGGGGCGCTCAGGGCGACCGCGGCGACGGCGGCGAAGCTGAACCCGGCGCTGATCAGCGTCACCTGGTTCGGGGTGAGCCCCAGTGCATGGCTGACGGCGGCCAGATAGCGTCCGGCCGGCCGGTTCACGAAGCGCGAGTACAGCGAGACTCCCTTCGCCGACTTCTGCGCCCCGCGCAGCTCCTGCAGCGCGGTTCCCACACTCGCCATGTTTCGCACACCCCTCGTCCCCACCATGTCCCCCGGTCGAACACATCATCGCAGGGCGAGTGCGTGCTCCCGCTCGGGATGTTCCCGCACGTCCGGCACCAGCAGGACGCCCAGATTGGCGGCGGCCACGGCCGCGGCGGCCACCAGCAGCGGGCCGGTGGTTCCGGCGGCCGTGGCGAGCGGGGCGGCCACCGCCAGGCCCAGCGGCCGGGCGGCGAAGGAGATCAGGGTGTCGAAGGATCCGACCCGGCCCAGGGCCTCGGCCGGGACCCGCTGCTGGATGACCGTCTCCCACAGCGGGCTGAGCAGGCCGACCCCGCCCAGGCCGAGGAAGTACGCGCCGGCCACCACCGGCATGGGCAGCCGCAGCCCGAGCGCGGCCAGGGCCAGGGCGAAGGCGGCCGAGGCGACGGCGACCCAGACCAGCGGGCGGCGCACCGGCAGTCGGCCCGCCGCCCAGGCGCCGACGAGCATCCCGGCCGTACCGGCCTGGGCGATGACCACCCAGGCGGCCTCGCCGCCGAGGGACTCCACGGCGATCAGCGGGCCGAGGGCGAGCAGCAGGCCCGCGGCCAGGTGCCAGACGCCGTGCCCCAGCACATTGGCGAGAAACCACGGGTGGCGCCGGGTCTCGGCCCAGCCCTCGCGGAGTTCGGCCAGGAAGCCGGGGCGTTCGGCGGGGGCGGCCTTGGCCGGGGTGCGCAGCCCGCCCAGGGTGACCGCGGACACCGCGAACAGCCCGCCGGTCAGCAGCGAGGACCAGCCCGGCCCGACGGCCAGCATCAGTCCGCCGGCGGCGCCCGGCCCGGCCACCGAGGCGAGCCCCTGGGCCACCATCAGCCGGGAGTTGACCCGCAGCCGGTGGGGTCCGGCGACCACGGCGGCCACCAGGGTCCGGGCGGAGGGGGTGCCGAAGGCCACGGCGGCACCGGTCACCGCCGACAGCGCGGCCAGTTCGGGCACCCGGACCGGGCCGGCGAGCAGCAGGGCGCCGATGGCCAGCTGGGCGGCGGCCCGGACGAGGTCGGCGGCGAGCACCACCCGCCGGGCGGGGAACCGGTCGGCGGCCACTCCGGCCACCGGCAGCAGGAGCAGCATCGGAACCATTTCGCAGGCGAGCACCAGGCCGAGGTCTTCGGCCGATCCGGTGCGGACCACCGCCAGGGTGAGGGTGGTGGGGATGAGCGCGGTGGCGAAGGCGGCGAAGGTGCGGCCGGCCAGCAGGCGCCAGATCATCGGGGTCATGCCGGGCAAGTTATTCGAGACCATGCACAGGCTGGCCTCCCGGGGCCGCCCCTGGCGGGCCACCCCGTCCGAGCTCGCCGCCGAACTCCTGCTCTCCCCGGCCGGCATGACCGGCCGGCTCGCCACCCTGGAGGAGGCCGGGCTGGTCCGCCGGCTGCGGGCCGCCGGGGACCGCCGCCGGGTCGACGTGGAACTCACCGAGGAGGGCCACGCCCGCTGGACCGCCGCCATGCGGCTGCGGGGCGAGGCGGAGACGGCGATGCTCGAACCCTTCGAACCGGCCGAGCGGGCCGCCCTCTCCGCCCTCCTCAAGCGGATGCTCCTGCACATCGAAACCCGCTGACAGACCGTTCACAGAACCGACTAGTCGGCCACCCGCAGCAGCAGGACCGAGCGGGCCGGCACCGTCAGCGGCAGCCCGCCCCGGCAGCGCTGCCCCGGCACCACCGACTGGTCCTCCCGCGAGGTGTCCAGCACCACCTCGTAGGACGAGGCCCACGGCGGCCCCGGCACAATCCACGACACCGGCCGGTCCCCGGCGTGCAGCAGGGCCAGGAAACTGTCGTCCGTCACCTGCCGCCCCCGCTCGTCCCGGCCCGGGATGTCCCGCCCCGACAGGTACAGACCCACCGCCGAAGCCGGCGCGTACCAGTCCCGCTCGGTCATCTCCTTGCCCTCCGGGGTGAACCAGGCCAGGTCCCGCAGCCCGTCCGCGCCCTGCGGCCGGCCGGAGAAGAACGCCCGCCGCCGCAGCACCGGATGGTTGCGGCGCAGCGCGAGCAGCCGCCTGGTCAGCGCGAACAGGTTCTGCCACCCCGGATCCGACAGCAGCGACCAGTCCACCCAGCCCGTCTCGTTGTCCTGGCAGTACGCGTTGTTGTTGCCGCCCTGGGTGCGCCCGAACTCGTCCCCCGCCACCAGCATCGGCACCCCCGTCGACAGCAGCAGCGTGGTGAGCAGGTTGCGGAGCTGACGGCGGCGCAGCGCCCCGATCCGCGGATCCACCCCCTCCGGAGGATCGCCCTCCACCCCGCAGTTCCAGGACCGGTTGTCGTTCGTCCCGTCCCGGTTGTCCTCCCCGTTCGCCTCGTTGTGCTTGCGCTCGTAGCTGACCAGGTCCCGCAGGGTGAAACCGTCGTGCGCGGTGACGAAGTTGACCGAGGCGTACGGCCGCCGCCCGCCCCAGGCGTACAGATCGCTCGACCCGGAGAGCCGGTACCCCAGATCCCGTACGTCGGGCAGCGCGCCCCGCCAGAAATCCCGGACCGCGTCCCGGTACCGGTCGTTCCACTCCGTCCACAGCGGCGGGAAGGCCCCCACCTGGTAGCCGCCCGAGCCCACGTCCCAGGGCTCCGCGATCAGCTTCACCCGGCGCAGCACCGGGTCCTGGGCGATCACCGCCAGGAACGGCGACAGCATGTCCACATCGTGCATCGACCGGGCCAGGGCCGCCGCCAGATCGAAGCGGAACCCGTCCACCCCCATCTCGGTGACCCAGTACCGCAGCGAATCGGTGATCAGCCGCAGCACGTGCGGGCGCCCGGCGTGCAGGGTGTTCCCGCAGCCCGTGTAGTCCGCGTACCGCCGCTGGTCGGACTGGAGCCGGTAGTAGCCCCGGTTGTCGACCCCGCGCAGCGACAGCGTCGGCCCCAGCTCGCCCGCCTCCGCCGTGTGGTTGTAGACCACGTCCAGGATCACCTCGATCCCGGCCGCGTGCAGCGCCCGCACCATCCGCTTGAACTCGCCCACCTGCTGCCCGGCCGTCCCCGAGGAGGAGTAGCCGGCATGCGGGGCGAAGTAGCCGATGGAGTTGTAGCCCCAGTGGTTGCGCAGCCCCCGCCGCAGCAGATGGTCCTCGTGGGCGAACTGGTGCACCGGCAGCAGCTCCACCGCCGTCACCCCCAGCTGCCGGAGGTGCTCGACCGCCGCTGGGTGGGCCAGCCCCGCGTAGGTGCCGCGCAACTGCTCCGGAATGTCCGGATGCCGCATGGTGAACCCGCGGACGTGCAGCTCGTAGATGACGGAGTCCGCCCACGGGGTCTTCGGCCGGACATCGTCCGACCAGTCGTCCACGTCGTGGACCACCACCCCCTTCGGCACGAACGGCGCCGAGTCCCGGTCGTCCCGCACCGTGTCCGCGATGTACTGCTGCGGCCAGTCCCGGACATGCCCGTACACCTCCGGCGGCAGGGTGAAGTCCCCGTCCACGGCCCGCGCGTACGGGTCCAGCAGCAGTTTCGCCGGGTTGAACCGGGCGCCGGTCCACGGGTCCCAGCGGCCGTGCACCCGGAACCCGTACCGCTGCCCCGGCCGCACCCCCGGCACGAACCCGTGCCAGATCTCGTGCGTCAACTCGGTGAGCGCACAGCGCGTCTCCGCGCCGTCCGCATCGAACAGGCACAGCTCCACCGCCTCCGCGCCCTGCGCCCACAACGCGAAGTTGGTGCCCGCCACCCCGTCGGGGCCCGCCCGGTAGCGGGCCCCCAGCGGATGGGAGGACCCGGGCCACACGGGTGGCCCCGGAAGCGTGGCCGTTCGTACGACTGAATTCGACCGGGGCGCGGGACCTGCCGTACCGCCCTCGACCACCTCTTGCTCGGCTGCGCTCGACACCTGCCCGCCTCCACGGCTTGCCAAGGCCACGGCGGGGGAATGAATGCGGCTCCGGCGTCCCGGCCAGGGCCCGCCCCCGTCTGGTCCTTCCCACTGTTCTGCCCGGGCTGCTCCGCCGGGCAACGTGGGGGCCGCCCTCACGTTTCCCCGGAAGGGCCCGGTCGTTGGACCGTCCGTGAGACTTGTGACGTCCAAGCGGGCGATGCGGGCAGCGGCGGGCGTGGCAGCCGTGGTGGCGTGGGCGGGGCTGCTGGGCGGACTGGCCGGCTGTACCCCCGACGGCGGATCCCCCATCGAGGTTCAACTGCCCGGCAAACCCCGCTCCCCGGAGGAGGCCATCCGGATCACCCCGGACGACAACGCCAAGGCGGTCCCGGCCGACGGCCCGCTGAGCGTGAGCGTGCCCGAGGGCCGGCTGGAGCGGGTGGTGGTGACCAAGGTGGAGGACGCCCAGGAGGAGCAGGTGCCCGGCGCCATCGCTGCCGACGGGCTCAGCTGGAGCCCCGATCCGGAGTACGGCAAGCTCGCGCTGGCCGCCAAGTACACCGTGGACGCGGTCGCCGTCGACGGCCACGACCGCCGCCAGGCCCGGCACACCACCTTCACCACCTATGTCCCCGAGGAACGGTTCATCGGCTACTTCAAGCCCGAGAACCGCTCCACCGTGGGCACCGGAATGATCGTCTCCTTCCGGTTCAACCGCTCCATCGAGAACCGCGCCGAGGTCGAACGGGCCATCAGGATCACCGCCAAACCGGACGTCGAGGTGGTCGGCCACTGGTTCGGGCGCGAACGGCTCGACTTCCGGCCCCGGGAGTACTGGAAGCCCGGCACCGAGGTCACCATCGACATGCGGCTCCGCGACGTCGAGGGCGCCCGCGGCTCGTACGGCATCCAGAGCAAGACCGTCCGCTTCACCGTCGGACGGCAGCAGATCTCCACGGTGGACGCCGCCGAGCACACCATGACGGTCCGGCGGAACGGCGAGCTCCTCTCCACCGTCCCGATCACCGCCGGCGCACCCAAGACCACCACGTACAACGGCAAGATGGTGGTGATGGAGCTGTTCGACGTCACCCGGATGAACGGCGCCACCGTCGGCTTCACCAGCGAGGACGGCAAGGGCGAGTACGACATCCCCGATGTGCCGCACGCCATGCGGCTCACCGGCTCCGGCACCTTCCTGCACGGAAACTACTGGGCCCACCCCGACACCTTCGGGTCCACCAACACCAGCCACGGCTGTGTGGGACTGCGCGACAACAAGGGCGGCGGCTCGGACACCCCGGCCGGCTGGTTCTTCGACCGCACCCTGATCGGGGACATCGTGGAGGTCGTCAACTCCCAGGACAAGACGGTCGCCGCGGACAACGGCCTGGGCGGCTGGAACCTCTCCTGGGTGGACTGGATCGCCGGCTCCGCGATCACCTGACCCGGGCGGGCGCAGCTACGCGGGTGATCTCGTCCACCCGCCCGGCCGCACCCCCCGGGTGTTGCCCCCGCCCACCGCCCCCGCGCAACCAATCTGTCCAGGCAATCCAAACGATTAGATGGAGTGCCATGACAGCAAGGTCTTCCCGGCGTGCGAGACGGTCGTGGGTCGCGGGCATGGCGCTGGGCGCCCTGCTCGTCGGCGCGATGCCGGCCGTCGCCGCCCCGGGCTCGGGGGAGCCCGCACCGCGTGGCGCCACCCGCGCCGCAGCTCCGTTGCCGAACGGCCTCGGGCCGTGCATCGGCCCGGAATGTCCGGCCGTGTACCCGGGCATCAACGACGGGCCGTTCGCGGGCCGCGACCGGAACATCAACACGTTCGTCGGCCAGCACTTCCAGGTCCGCGGCACGGCCGCCGCGGCCGAGGGCAGGGCCGTCGCCCTCGGCGACTTCAACCAGAACAAGAGCGTCGGCGGCAGCAGCGGCTACCACCTGGGCATCGTCCCCGTGGGCTCCCGGGTGCCGCCGCCCGACGGCAGCGACTTCCTGTCCGCCGGGGGCAATGTCACGGTGGCCGGCGGGCAGAGCCTGATCACCGACGACGGGGTCGTCCGGTACGCGGGCACGCTGACCGGCAATGTCACCGGTCCCACCGAGAACGACCCGAACGCGGTCACCCCGTACACGGCGTTCAGGGCGTCTATCAGCGCGTTCAGCCAGTGCTACGCGCGCCCGGGCGGAGTGCTCCGGACGGCCACCGGCAGTGTGTCCAGCAGCCCCGCCGAGACGCTCTTCACCGGGGACGGCACCTCCCCGCTCCAGGTCTTCAACATCGACGCCGACATGATCGGCACGGGCGGAGTGCCCCAGGGCACCCGGTTCACCAACATCCCGGCCGGTGCGACCATCCTGGTGAACGTGCTCGGCACCACCCGGACCATCAACAGCTTCAGCGGCACCTACAACGAGCTCGACCCCTTCAACCGGCTGCGAAACCGGCTGCTGTGGAACTATCCCGATGCCACCACCCTGAACCTGCGGGGCAACGGAGAATTCCAGGGCTCCCATCTGATCGGCCAGGCGAACTCGCTGACCACGGTGACCACGACCGGCCTCAGCGGCCGGCTGTACACCGCGGGCTCGCTGACCCACGGCTCCGCCGACCGGGGCTTCGGACAGGAAATCCACTCCTACCCGTTCACCGGGGACCTGCCCGACGACTGCGCCGCGCCCGAGCGGACCGGCACGGCGGGGGTCCGCAAGCTGGTGGGGGCAACCCCGCTCGCGAACGCGGTGTTCGAGCTGTGGCGCGAGACCAACGGCGTGCCCGGCCTCCAGCCCACCGACACCAAGTGGGACGGTGACTGCGTCACCGCTGCGGACGGCCGCTGCCTGCGCACCGTTCCTGCCGACGACTACTACTGGGTGGAGACCCAGGCACCGCCCGGCTACAACGCGGTGACCACGGTGACCCCCGTGACGGTGACACCCGGCATCGGCGTCACGGTCGATGTCCAGAACATCCGGAACAGGGACCAGCTGGGCAGGGTGTCGGTCCTCAAGCGGGACGCCGTCGACCAGGCGCCGCTCTCGGGTGCGACGTTCGAGCTGTGGCAGGAAAGCGGCGCTCAGGCCGGTCTGCAGACCAGCGGCCCCAACATCGACGTGAAGATCGGCGGCGACTGCGTGACCGACGCCGCCGGCATCTGCACCCGTGAGGTCGTGCTCGGCAACACCTACTACTGGTTCGAGACCCAGGTGCCGTTCGGCCACCTGCTGCCGGCGGACCCGGTCTTCCCGCTCACCGTGACCGTGACGAACCCGGAAGCACAGGCCATCGCGGACAACCCCCGGGACCCGCAGCCCACCGGCCCCGTCACCATTGCCAAGCGGGACACGGCCAGCGGATCACCCCTGGAGGGCGCCCGCTTCGAGCTGTGGCGCGACTCGAACGGCAACCCCGGCCTGCAGACCACCGGTCCGAATGCGGACACCAGGGTCGGGCCCGTCTGTATCACCCCGGCAGCCGGCTTCTGCACCGTCACGGCGCCGATCGGCCGCTACTTCTGGGTGGAGACCCAGGCCCCGCCCGGCTACCAGCTCCCCGCGGACCGCGTCTTCGGCCCGCTGTTCCTGACCCCGGTCAACGCACTGACCGGCGGGGTCCGGGCCATTGTGGACAACCCGCCGGTCACCGGCCCGGTGAGCGTGGTGAAGACCAACGGCGCGGGCAACCCGCTCGCGGGCGCCACGTTCGAGCTGTGGCGCGAGACCAACGACGAGCCGGGCCTGCAGACCGACGGCAGCGACCCCGACACCCAGGTCGGCGGGAGCTGCACCACCCCGGCGAACGGCACCTGCACCCGGACGGTCCCGGTGGGGACGTACTACTGGGTGGAGACCCAGACCCCGGCCGGCTTCGAGCCCCCCGCCAACCCGGTGTTCGGCCCGCTGGAGCTGACCGTCGAGAACGCCGACATCGGCGTCACCGAGCGGGTGATCAACGTACCCACCCCGCGCGGCCGGGTCTCCGTCACCAAGACGGACCCGAAGGAGAAGCCGCTGTCCGGAGCCGTCTTCGAGCTGTGGCGCGAGGCGAACGGCATCGAGGGTCTCCAGACCACGGGCATCAACCCCGACATCAAGGTGTCGGAGTGCACCACGGCGAAGGACGGCATCTGCGCCCGTGACGTGGAGCGGGGCACCTACTACTGGCGGGAGACCCAGGCCCCGAACGGCTACCTGCTCCCGAAGGAGCCGGTGTTCGGCCCGCTGGAGCTGACCGACGAGAACCTCGAGACCGGCGTGACCGCCGTGGCGGTCAACAAGAAGGAGAAGCCGGCGTTCAGCGGTTCGATCCGGGTCCTCAAGAAGGACGCCGGCACCGGCAGGCCGCTGGCCGGCGCGGTGTTCGAGCTGTGGCGGGAGACCAACGGCGTCCGCGGTCTGCAGACGCAGGGCAGCAACCCCGACCGCAAGGCCGCCCGCAGCTGCCGGACGGACCGGCAGGGCGTGTGTGCCTGGGACGGCCTGGCCGCGGGCGCGTACTACGTACGGGAGACCGCTGCGCCGCGGGGCTACGTGAAGCCCCGTCACCCGGTGACCGGTCCGCTCCAGCTGGGCGGCAACAACCGCACCTCGGGGCACAACCTCGTCGTCAAGGTGAAGAACATCCGGTCCTCCGGCACCGGCGGGAACGGCACCGGCGGCAACGGCCACGGCAAGGGCCACCCCAAGGCCAAGGCCAAGGCCAAGCACAAGCCGAACAAGACGGCCAGGGCCTGACCCCTGCCCGACCCGTGCCGGCCCGGAGCCTTCAGGCTCCGGGCCGGCACGCGTCCGCGCGTCTGCGTGGCCTCTGCATCAGTTGGGACGGAACGGTGACACGGCCGTAGCTCTTCGTCATCTCCCCCTGTGGTTACCTGTCGACAGCGCGCGCGACAGCCTGCGCGCGGGGGACATGGGGAGAAGAAGAGTGAACCTGCAGCCGACACGTGCCCTGTCGGCCCTGCTGCTGGGGGCGGCCCTGCTGCTCACCTCGGCGTGCAGCGGCGGCAACAGCAACGGCACCGGCAGCGGCGGCGACAACGGCAAGGGCGGCGGCAGCGGCAAGACCGGTACCGAGGCGTCCCAGGCGGTTGTCACCATCAAGCCGGACGACGGTGCCAAGGAGGTCGCGACCAGCGGCATCCTGAAGATAACCGCGGCCGGCGGCAAGCTGGCCACCGTCACCGTCGCCGACACCAAGGGCAACCAGGTCGAGGGCAAGCTGGCCGCCGACGGCACCAGCTGGGAGCCCTCCCGGCACCTGGGCTCGGCCACCGAGTACAAGGTGCACGCGGTCGCCAAGGACCAGGCGGGCCGGGAGTCCGCCAAGGACATCACCTTCACCACCCTCACCCCGAAGAACACCTTCGTCGGGCACTACACCCCCGAGGACGGCGCGAAGGTCGGCGTCGGCATGCCGGTCTCGATCAACTTCACCCGTGGCATCACCAACCCGGAGGCCGTCGAGAAGGCGATCACCGTCACCGCCGAGCCCGCCGTGCCCGTCGAGGGCCACTGGTTCGGCAACGACCGGCTCGACTTCCGCCCGGAGAAGTACTGGGCGCCCGGCACCAAGGTCACCGTCAAGCTGAACCTGGACGGGGTGGAGGGCCGCCCCGGGGTCTACGGCAAGCAGACCCGTACGGTCACCTTCTCCATCGACCGCTCCCAGGTCACCACCGTGGACGCGAGCACCCACCAGATGCAGGTGGTCCGGGACGGACAGGTGCTCAAGAACGTTCCGATCACCGCCGGCGCCCCGTCGACCACCACGTACAACGGTCAGATGGTCATCAGCGAGAAGTACAAGGTGACCCGGATGAACGGCGCGACGGTCGGGTTCGGCGGCGAGTACGACATCAAGGACGTGCCGCACGCGATGCGCCTGTCCACCTCGGGCACCTTCGTCCACGGCAACTACTGGGCCGGCGGGTCCACTTTCGGCTCGGAGAACGTCAGCCACGGCTGTGTGGGCCTGCGCGACGTGCGCGGCGCGGGCGACCCGAACGCCCCGGCGGCCTGGTTCTACGACAACTCGATCATCGGCGACGTGGTGATCGTGAAGAACTCCAAGGACAAGCAGATCGCCCCGGACAACGGCCTGAACGGCTGGAACATGGCCTGGTCGGAGTGGATCAAGTAGCCCCTCTGCCGCAGGGTGGTTAACGGGTACTAACGTGCCCGTATGACCCTCTCTCTCGAAGTCTCCGAAGGCGTCGGCACCATCCGGCTGGACCGGCCGCCCATGAACGCCCTGGACATCGCCACCCAGGACCGGCTCCGCGAGCTGGCGACGGAGGCCACCGACCGCGCCGACGTCCGCGCGGTGATCCTCTACGGCGGCGAGAAGGTGTTTGCGGCCGGCGCGGACATCAAGGAGATGCAGGCCATGGACCACGCGGCGATGGTCGCGCGGTCCCGGGCCCTGCAGGACTCCTTCACCGCCGTGGCCAGGATCCCCAAGCCCGTGGTCGCCGCCGTCACCGGCTACGCCCTGGGCGGCGGCTGCGAGCTGGCGCTCTGCGCGGACTACCGGATCGCCGCCGCCGACGCCAAGCTCGGCCAGCCGGAGATCCTCCTCGGCCTGATCCCGGGAGCCGGCGGCACCCAGCGGCTGTCCCGGCTGATCGGTCCGTCCCGGGCCAAGGACCTGATCTTCACCGGCCGGATGGTCAAGGCGGACGAGGCCCTGGCCCTCGGCCTGGTCGACCGGGTGGTCCCGGCCGCCGAGGTGTACGAGCAGGCGCACGCCTGGGCGGCGAAGCTGGCCCAGGGGCCGGCGATCGCCCTGCGCGCCGCGAAGGAGTGCGTGGACGGCGGCCTGGAGGCGGACATCGACACCGGCCTGGCCATCGAACGCAGCTGGTTCGCCGGGCTGTTCGCGACCGAGGACCGGGAGCGCGGGATGAGCAGCTTCGTCACGGAGGGCCCGGGCAAGGCGAAATTCCTCTGAGGTGCGCCGACTGCCCTCGGATCGCCCCTGAGGGTGGATTGGCCAGGATTAGCCAGGCCTTAAGGGAACCTTAAGCGCGTCGCGTGATCCACCGACGGTGATGATCGCTGATCGGTGAGTCACCGCAGGTCAGGTGGGGTGAATTAACCACCCCGTTGCCGACGGCATATGTCGAAACACCCCCTCGGAGCGCTCTGTTCCGAGGGGTGTTTTCCTGCGGAACGGCCCGGGCGGGCCCCTTCGCCGTCCATGATGGGTGCATGGCGGGCCTGGACGGTGTGGAACAACCGCGGCAGCGCAGCGGCGCTTCCGGCGTACGATTAACGGCGGCTCTCGAAGACGAACAGGGCCTGAAGGCCCTGGAGTTGTACGGGAACCCGGCCGAGGCGGAAGTGATCCTTCCGTCGCTTCCCGAATCGGCGCGGGTCGCCCGCCGGCTCACCCAGTACGCGGTGGTCCGGATGTGGGGTCTGTCCCCGCAGATCGCCGAGCATGTGGTCCTGCTCGTCTCGGAGTTGGTCGGCAACGCGGTCCGGCACACCGGCGCCCGCTCCTTCGGCCTCCGGTTACTCCGCAGGCGCGGCTGGATCCGCGTCGAAGTGCGCGACCCCTCGCGCGGACTGCCCTGCCTGATGCCCGTGCACGAGCTGGACACCACCGGCCGCGGACTGTTCCTGATCGACAAACTCTCCGACCGCTGGGGCGCAGACCTGCTGCCGCGCGGCAAGACCACCTGGTTCGAGATGCGCGTCGCCGACCGCTGAAACGCCCGACTGCTGAAACGCCCGAAGCCCCCTGTCGCCGAGATGGGGCGCGGAGGGGGCTTCATGGGTGCGCCGAGGATCGAAGGGGGTGTGATCCTCGGCGTGACGTCTTCGCTCGGGTCAATGGGAAGGCGCGCTTTCGACTATGGCAGACGGTGGCCCGAATGCCAAAAGTCCCAACACGGACATAAGTGTGCATATAGTGAGAGTTTCTTGTTAAATCCTAGGTGAGGTGGGCCACTCGCCTCGTATTCGATGAATAAATATCGACTGCTGGGTGTAATTCGTTGATCACTTAGCCGACAGGCCTCCGGACGGTCGACTTCGAGGAAAGACCCGAATTGGGTCAATCATTACCTTCCGGGCCATCCGGCCCTTAAATGGGC
This sequence comes from Streptomyces sp. NPDC002054, assembly GCF_040296685.1. Lineage (NCBI taxonomy): Bacteria > Bacillati > Actinomycetota > Actinomycetes > Kitasatosporales > Streptomycetaceae > Streptomyces > Streptomyces sp. NPDC002054. The sequence goes on along the minus strand of NZ_JBEOXT010000006.1, from coordinate 23,679 downwards.
AGGTGCCCAGTTACCCGGACCGCCGCACCGCCCTCCGCGCCGGAGCCGCGGTCGCCGCCGGAGCCTTCGCCGCCTCCTGTGGGCAGCCCTCCCGCACCCCCGCCCCGGCGCCGCCGGCGGCCACGCTGCCCGCGGCGGCCCCCGCTCCGCGCGCCTTCCGCGGGCAGCCCGCCGAGATCGAGCACGGCCCCCGCGACCGCCGGCAGGTCGCCCTCACCTTCCATGGCAACGGCGATCCCGCCACCGCCCGCTCGGTGCTCGCCGCGGCCGAGAAGGCGGGCGCGCGGCTGACCGTACTGGCCGTCGGCGAATGGCTCGACGCGCACCCCGACCTGGCCCGCCGGGTTCTCGCGGGCGGCCACGAGCTCGGCAACCACACCCAGCGCCACCTGGACATCAACACCATGGCGGAGGCGGAGGCGTACGCCGAGATCACCGGCTGCGCCCAGCGGCTCAAGCGGCTCACCGGCTCCATCGGCAGCTGGTTCCGGCCGTCCCGGACGCAGCACGCAAGCCCCTTGGTCCGGAAACTGGCCGGCCGGGCCGGCTACCCGCACGTCCTCTCGTACGACGTGGACTCCCTCGACTTCACCTCGCCCGGCGCCGCGGCCGTGATCCGCAACGTCACCGGGACGATCCGCGCCGGATCGGTGGTGAGCCTGCACTTCGGCTACGCGGACACGGTCGACGCGATGCCGCCCCTCCTCGAAGAACTCGCGCGCCGCGGACTGCGCGCGGTGACCACCACGGAGCTGCTGACCCCATGACGACCACCCGCCTTCACCCGAAGGCCACCGTGCTGCTGGCCGGACTGGCCCTCGCCGCCCTGGCCGGCTGCGGATTCGACGGAAAGGGCAGCCCCGAAGCGCTCGGCACCAACGGCGCGGCCCGGCAGGCCAAGGTGCCCGGCGCCCCGCAGGAACTGCCCGGGATGCCGCCCCTGCTGGACCCGAAGGACGTCTACGCGGCGGACCGGCCGGGGATGCTCTCCCCGGTGGTCAAGAACTTCCCGTCCCGGGTGTATGTACCCAACACCGGATCCAACACGGTCTCGGTGATCGACCCGGCCACCTACAAGGTGATCGACACCATCCCGGTCGGCGTCCAGCCCCAGCACGTGGTGCCCTCCTGGGACCTGAAGACCCTCTGGGTCAACAACAACCGCGGGCACACGCTCACTCCCATCAACCCGGCCACCGGGGAGGCGGGCAAGCCGGTCGAGGTGCACGACCCGTACAACCTGTACTTCACGCCGAACGGCAAGCACGCGGTGGTCATGGCCTCAATGGACAAGGAGCTGGTCTTCCGGAACCCGCACACCATGGACCGGGTGAAGACCGTGCAGGCCAAGTGCAACGGGGTCAACCACGCGGACTTCTCGGCGGACGGACGGTACTTCATCGTGTCCTGCGAGTTCTCCTCCGACCTCCTCAAGGTGGACACGGAGAAGATGGAGATCGTCGCCCGGCAGAAGCTCCCGTTCGAGGGCGCCATGCCGCAGGACGTGAAGATCTCCCCGGACGGCAAGACCTTCTACATCGCCGACATGATGGCGCACGGCATGTGGGTGCTGGACGGGGAGAAGTTCACCGAACCCAAGCTGCTGCCCACCGGCAAGGGCTGCCACGGCCTGTACGTCAGCCGGGACTCCAAGGAGATGTACATCTCCAACCGGGGCGAGGGGACCATCTCGGTCTTCGACTTCGCGCAGAAGCAGCTGACCAAGAAGTGGGACCTGCCGGGCGGCGGCAGCCCCGACATGGGCGGGGTCTCCGCCGACGGCAAGGTGCTGTGGCTGTCGGGCCGGTACAACGGCGAGGTGTACGCCCTCGACACGGCGACCGGCAAGCAGCTGGCCCGGATCCCGGTGGGCAAGGGCCCGCACGGCCTGGCGGTCTACCCGCAGCCCGGCCGCTATTCGCTCGGCCACACCGGCATCTTCCGGTAGCTGCGACGGTGCCCCGGAAGCGGGGGCGGCGCGGGTGCCGCTACCCTGAGCCGGTCAACAAGCACCAAGAAGGGGTGGATCCCAAGTGGCGAACATCGAGAGCGCGCGCGAGACGTTCGACCGGTTCGACGTGGACGGCGACGGCTATGTCACGGCCGACGAGTTCAAGGCGGCCATGGCCGCGATGGGCGACGCGTTCGCCGGTCCGGGCGCGCAGGCCGTGATCGCCGCGAAGGACGCCGACGGCGACGGCCGGATGAGCTTCGAGGAGTTCTGGGCCTCGCGCGCCAACTAGCCGAAACCCCCGCGCCTGGGCGCCAACGCCACCCCGCTACCGCGGCGACCGGCCCCCCGCCCAGGCGGTCGGCTGCCGCAGCCGCAGCCGCGGGCCCAGGCGCGGACCGGCCTCAGGCGCCGGTTCGGCCGCCGCGCCGACCCCGTCTCGGGCGCGGGCTTGGCCGCAGGCGTTGGCCTTGCGGAGCCCGGGCCGGGACCGGGTTGGGCTCAGGCTTCGGAGGCGTTGGCGGCGGGTGGGGTCATGTCCGCGACCTCGGCGATGGCTTCCTCCAGCCAGTGGAGCCAGAACGTTTCCAGGCCGATGCCGCCCCGCAGCACCAGCCGGCGCAGCCGGTCCTCGTCGGTGCTGCGCCGCTCCGGCGGGAAGTCCTTCGCCTCGATGGCCTCGTACTCGGCCAGCTGCCGGCGGTGCAGCTCCAGGTGCCGGCGCAGCTCGGCCGTGAGGCCGCCCGGCCCCACCACGCCGGCCGCCCGCATCCGCAGCAGCAGCGGGTCCCGGATCGGCTTTGGGTCCTGGCTGCCGCCGACCCAGCGGGCCAGCTCCGCCGATCCGGCGGGCAGCACCTCGAACTCCTTCTTCTGCCCCCGCGCAGGCTGTTCGCTGGGCAGCTCCCGGATCAGCCCGGCCTCCTCCAACCGGCCCAGCTCCCGGTAGATCTGCTGGTGCGTGGCCGACCAGAAGTACCCGATGGACTTGTCGAACCGGCGGGTCAGCTCCAGCCCCGACGAGGGCTTCTCGAGCAGTGCGGTGAGGATGGCGTGCGGCAGCGACATGCGGTCCATTGTGTGCCCTGCAGCTCACGTCACCACGTCACCGCCAGGAGCTCAGCGCCTCCGGCGTACGCGGCCCCGGGGCGTCGGGCGCGAGGAGGTCCCGGGCGCGCAGGAACGCGGCCACCGAGGGCGCCCACGCCTGGCGCAGGCCCGCCGAGGCCAGCAGCTGCGGGTCGGAGAGCAGCCGGCCCGCCGGGCCCGTCCGGATCCCGTCCGGGGTCAGCACGGCCGCATCGTCGGCCCAGCGGACCGCGAGGTCCACATCGTGCGTGGCCATCACCACCGTGGTGCCGGCCAGCCCGGCAAGCACCGCCAGCAGCCGCTCCTGGCCGTCGGGGTCCAGCCCGGCGGTCGGCTCGTCCAGGATCAGCACCCGCGGAGCCATGGCCACCGCCCCCGCGATCGCCGCCCGCTTGCGCTGCCCGTAGGACAGCAAGTGGGTGGGCCGGTCCCGCAGATGCGTGATGTCCAGGGCGGCGAGGGCGGCGTCCACCCGGGTCCGGACCTCGGCCGCCGGCAGCCCCTGGTTCAGCGGGCCGAAGGACACGTCCTGCTCCACCGAGGCCGCGAACAGCTGGTCGTCCGGGTCCTGGACCACCAGCTGCACCGAGGACCGCAGCCGGGTCAGGCCCGCGCGGTCGTACCGTACCGGCGAGCCGTCCAGCAGAAGCTGCCCCGAGCCCGGCCGCAGGCCACCGCTCAACAGCCGCATCAGCGTGGTCTTGCCGCTGCCGTTGCGGCCCAGCAGGACCAGCGCCCGCCCCTCGGCGATGGCGAAGTCCACCCCGCTCAGCACCGCGGGCCCGTCCTCGTACGCATAGCCTGCGCCGGACAGTTCCACCAACGGCTTCACAGCCAGAGTCCTTTCAGTACGAGGGTCGTGACGACCACGACCGAGAGCAGGGCCGCCGACGCGGCCAGGAACCGCACCGACAGCGCCGTCTCCGGGACGAGGACCCGCAGCGTGCCGTCGTACCCGCGCCCGGCCAGGCCCGCCTGGAGCCGGCCCGCGCGGTCGAAGGCCCGGACGAAGGCGGTCGCGGCCAGCCCGGCCACCGAACGCCAGGCCGCCGCCCGGCCGGTGTGCCCCAGCCGGGCCGCCTGCGCCCGCCGGACCTGGGCGAGCGAGTCCAGCAGCAGGAACCCGATCCGGTACATGACCAGCGCCACGTCCACCACTGGAGCCGGCACCCCGGCCCGCACCAGGCGGGGCAGGACGTCCGAGACCGGGGTGGTGAAGGCGAACAGCAGCACCCCGAGCGAGGCCGCCGAGGTCCGCAGCAGCAGGTCGGCCGCGTGCCGGGGGCCGTCCGGGGCCAGCGAGACCCAGCCGGCCGGGCCGCCCACCGCGAACAGCAGCGGGACGGCTCCGGTGACGCAGAAGCCCAGCGGGATCCGGAAGGCCCGCCACAGCTGCCGCCCGGCCACCCCGGCCGGGCCGAGCAGCACGGCGAGGGTGGCCGCGGCCACCAGCGGCCCGCCGGGCCAGGGCGGCAGACACACCGCGGCGGCCGTCAGCCCCAGGCCCAGCAGGGCCTTCTCCAGGGGATGACGGTGCCGCCAGCGGCTGGTGTGGGCCGCCGCGTCGATCGGCAGCACCGGGTCAGGACTTCGTCGACGCGGCGCCGGCCGGGGCGGGCTCATCGGCCGCAGCGGCGGCCACAGTGCCGGCCGCGCCCTGGCGGCGGCCCTTGCGCAGGCCGAAGTAGTACGCGAGCACGCCCGCGCCCAGAGCCGCCTGGAGGGCGAACAGCGCCGACTCCACCTCGCCCGACGGGGGTTCGTACAGCGGGGAGAACCACGGCTCGTAATCCGGCTTCAGCTCGGTGATCGCCGCCTCCGCCTGCGCATCCGCGCCCGCGAACGGCTCCTCCTTGCCGTCGCCCAGCCCCAGCGCGAGCGGGAGCACGGCCAGGGCCGCCACCACCAGCAGCAGCAGAGTGTTGATCTTCGCGTTCTTCGACATCAGACCGACGCCTCCTGCTCCTGCTTCTGCTGCTGCTTGTCCTGCGTACCCGTCAGCTTGGCGACACCCAGCCGGATCAGGTCCGACTTGCTCGACTGCATCAGCAGACGCATCACCAGCACCGTCAGCAGGCCCTCGCTGACCGCCAGCGGAATCTGGGTGACCGCGAAGATCCCGCCGAACTTGGCGAGCGCGCCCGCGAAGCCGGTGCCCGGGTCCGGGAAGGCCAGCGCCAGCTGGACGCTGGTGACGCAGTAGGTGACCAGGTCGGCGAAGAAGGCGCCGAAGAACACGGACACCATCAGCGGAGCGTCGAACCGCTTCAGCAGCCGGTAGATCCCGTAGCCAGCCCAGGGGCCCGCGATGGCCATCGAGAAGACGTTGGCGCCCAGGGTGGTCAGGCCGCCGTGGGCCAGCAGCAGCGCCTGGAAGAGCAGGGTGATGGTGCCGAGCACCGCCATGATGGGCGGCCGGAACAGGATGGCGCCCAGCCCGGTACCGGTGGGATGGGAACAACTGCCCGTCACCGAAGGGATTTTCAGGGCGGACAGGACGAAAGTGAACGCTCCGGACGCGCCGAGGAGCAGGGTGCTCTCCGGGTTCGTCTTGACCTCACGGGTCAGCGCGCGGACTCCGTGGACGACAAAGGGAGCGGACGCGGCGCCCCAGGCGACCGCGTGCAAGGGGGGCAGAAAGCCCTCGGCTATATGCATGAGTGGGGAGACCTCTCCAGCACCTCGTGGATGGACAACGCACCTCGGCCGGTCTCCTGGCTCACGGGTGCTGATGCCTTGGCTCCGCCTTCCCGGGGCAACGCGGACTCCCCGCGTCAGCCCAGTGGCTTCCCGCAGGATTGGAGCCGGACTTCCCGATCACAGTGGCGAGGGCCGCACCGGTTTTCCACCGGTTTCCCGAACACCAAGGCCCGCTGACCCTAGTCGGCGCGGTGACCTGCCACAACCCGCCCCCGGCCGGGCGCCCGCCCGGGGCGGTTTGCCGGTCGGCTGCGCGGGCAGGGTCGACGCGTCGAAACCCCCTGACCGGGAGCAGCCCATGGCAGCGAAGATCCTCATCGTCACCGGCGACGCGGCGGAGTCGCTCGAAGTCCTCTACCCCTACCAGCGCCTGCGCGAGGAGGGGTACGAGGTCCACATCGCGGCACCCTCCGTCAAGCGGCTCCGCTTCGTCGTCCACGACTTCGAGGACGGCTTCGACACGTACACCGAGAAGCCCGGCTACACCTGGCCCGCCGACCTGGCCTTCGCCGATGTCGACCCCGGGCAGTACGCGGCCCTGGTGGTCCCCGGCGGCCGGGCCCCCGAATACCTGCGCAACAACCCCGAGGTCCGGCGCATCCTCGCCGCGTTCACCGGGGCCGACAAGCCGGTCGCGCAGATCTGCCACGGCCCGCTGATCACCGCCGCGGCGGGCGGGCTGGACGGGCGCAGGGTCACCGCCTATCCGGCGCTGGAGCCCGATATGCGGACCGCCGGCGCCGCCTTCGAGGACTCCGAGGCCGTGGTCGACGGCACCCTGGTCTCGGCCCGCGCCTGGCCGGACCACCCGGCCTGGATGCGCGAATTCCTCACCGTACTGCGCTCCAAGGCGCCGGTCACCTAGGCATCGAGACGCCCGCCGGGGCGGTCAGTGACCGCTGCCGGTGGCCCTGAATCCGCGCGGCACCATCCACAGGACGAGCACGGTCACGACGGCCACGATGCCGGCGGACACATAGGCGGTGGTGGTGAGCGCGCCGTCGAAGGCGGACCGGGCGGCGGCGAACAGCCGTTCGCCGTCCGGGCCCGCCAGCGTCTCGGCCGCTTCCTTCGCGCCGCCGATCGACTCGTGGGCGAGGGTGGGGGCGGTGTCCGGCATACGGGCGGCATAGAGGGCGCCGTGGACCGAGCCGAGCAGCGCCACTCCGAGGCCCACCCCGAGTTCGTAGGCGGTTTCCGAGACCGCCCCGGCCTGACCGGCCCGGGCGGCCGGCACCGCAGACACCAGAGTGGCAGCGGCGGCGGTGATGGCCAGTCCGTCACCGATGCCGAGCAGGGCCAGGAAGACGGCGACGTAGGCGTACGGGGTCGGTTGGGGGGCCACGGCCAGCAGGAGGAATCCCGCCAGCAGTCCCACCAGGCCCGTGCACAGCACCGCGCGGACGCCGATACGGTGCATCAGCCGCGGGGCGAGCAGGGCGCCGACCAGCATGGCCAGGGCCACCGGCAGTGTGCGCAGACCCGCCTGGAACGGCGAGTAGCCGTGCACGTACTGGAACCAGAGGGAGAGCAGGAACAGGCCGGCGCCGGCCGCGAGCATCGCCATGAGGGTGGTGAGGGCCGCCGCGGTGAACGGCCGGCTCAGGAAGAGCCGTACGTCGAGCAGCGGGTCCGGCAGCTTCAGCTGGCGGCGGGCGAACGCGACGAGCACCAGCAGTCCGATGCTCAGGACGACCAGGTCGGTGAGGGTGGGGCTGCCCTTGGCCACGTGCTTGATGCCCCAGGCGAGGGCGACGATGCCGACGACGGAGAGCACGGCACTGGGCCAGTCCAGGGCGTGGGTGCCGGCCGCCTTGTACTCGGGCAGCAGCCGGATGCCGGCCACCACGGTCACCACGACGACGGGGACGTTGACCCAGAAGGCCGCCGACCAGCCGAACTGTTCGACGAGCGCCCCGCCGACCAGCGGGCCGATGGCGGCACCCGCACCCGCGACCGCGGCCCAGATGCCGATGGCGACGGTCCGCTCGCGCGGGTCGGTGAAGATGTTCCGGATCAGCGACAGGGTCGAGGGCATCACCATCGCGCCGCCGATGCCGAGCAGGACCCGGCCGGCGATCAGCACGGCCGGGCTGGTGGCGGTCGCGGCGACCACGGAGGCCACGCCGAACAGCACGAAGCCGATCAGGAAGAGCCGCTTGCGTCCGTACCGGTCGCCGATCGCGCCGGTGGTCACGAGCAGGCCGCCGAGGACCAGACCGTAGATGTCGATGATCCACAGCTGTTGCAGGGCGGTGGGGCGCATGTCGTCGATGAGCGACGGCAGGGCGACATTCAGGATGGTGGCGTCCATGGCCACCAGGAGGAGGCTGGCGCACAGCACAGAGAGCATCACCCAGCGTCCGGCTCCGGACGACGGGCGGCGATCCGCGGCGGGTCCTGTGGTGTTCAGGGCTCGGGCCACGGGGTATCTCGTCCCTTCGGGCGGACCCCGAAGAGAGGCCGCCGGTACACTTACGCCCACTTTATGCAGGCTTTTCTACATTTTTACCTTCCTTTCCAAGGTAACGGCCGGATCTCACCTTGTCCAAGGCCTTTGGTCCCGGACTTCACAACGCGGGGGCCCGGGGCGTGTAACGCCCCGGGCCCGGTGGGTCGGCCTCCGCCGCGTCAGCAGACGTTGGCGTGCTTGACGTCCAGCACGAACCGCTCCGGCCCGTGCAGCTTGAAGGTCTTGTACTCCGGCCTGGTGTTGAAGGCGGCGCCGAAGGTCACGTACCCCTCGTAGTCGCCGGTCATCGCGATGCCCTTGAGCTTGGGCAGCCAGATCTTGAGGAGCTTGGGTCCCTTGTAGACGGACTGGCCCGCGTCGTTGTGCCCGGCGGCGGGGTGCAGGCGTATCTCGAGGAAGTACTTGCCGGCCAGCGGTACGGGCTTCCCGGACCCGTCGTAGTAGAGCTTGGCCGCCCTGCGGACGGTCACCTCGGGCACGTACCCCTTGACGTCGATGACGAGCCGGTCGTACGTGCAGTGACCGCCCCAGCGGGCATTGACGACCAGCGGGGTCTGGGTCTTGGTCTGGACCTGGGGGGAGAGCTGGGCCCGGGGCTGGGCCGCGGCCGGTGCGGCGAGTACGACACCGGCGGTGAGGAGGGCACCCGTGGCGAGGGCCACGAGCTGCTGGCGACGCAGATGGTTCATGGCGTCCCCCGATTCTCCGGATATGGGGGCAATGCTGTCATCCGGGGAGACACTCCTCGTCCCCGTACGGTTGCATCAGCGCGGCAGCAATGTGCTCAGCTCGGCGTCGAGGTCGTAGTACCGCCCCTCCTGCCCCCGCGGCACCAGGGAGGTCATCCGGCGGCCCAGTCGGCGCACGTCCTTGGCGCGGGCCGACACCACACCGTCCTGCTGCCCGTTCGAGAAGGCGAGCATCACCCGCGGCTCGAACGCCCGCCAGGCCGGCCAGACCCGGATGTCGCCCTGGCCGGTCGCCTGGACCTGGCCGTCGAGCAGCAGGTCGCGGGCGAAGACCCAGCGGGCCAGGATCATGCCTCCCCCGTGGAAGTCGAGGGAGACCTCGTACGGCCGGTCGGACCGGTACCCGAACACGCCCCGGAGCGCTATCGGGTCGTCCGTCCCGGTCTCAAGGTGCAGCGGGATGACACAGTGTTCGGTGGTCGCCATGCGGGGGTCCCTCGGTCAGCCGTCCGCCGGAGGTTCGAAAGAACGTGCACCCGCACGCTAACCCGCCCGGAACCCCCCGCTCCGGTGCCAAAAGTCCCGAAGCGGTCAGGCCCTGCGACCTGTGTTGCCGCCGCCCGCGGCGCCTACGGCGCCCACGGGCACCCGCTGTCAGCAGGTCAGCACTCGATGACGTTGACCGCGAGGCCGCCGCGGGCCGTCTCCTTGTACTTGATCTTCATATCGGCGCCGGTCTCCTTCATGGTCTTGATGACCTTGTCCAGGGAGACCTTGTGGCTGCCGTCGCCGCGCATCGCCATCTTCGCCGCCGTCACGGCCTTCACCGCCGCCATGCCGTTGCGCTCGATGCACGGGATCTGGACCAGGCCGCCGACCGGGTCGCAGGTCAGACCCAGGTTGTGCTCCATGCCGATCTCGGCCGCGTTCTCCACCTGCTCCGGACTGCCGCCGAGCACCTCGGCCAGGGCGCCCGCCGCCATCGAGCAGGCCGAGCCGACCTCGCCCTGGCAGCCGACCTCGGCGCCGGAGATCGAGGCGTTCTCCTTGAACAGCATGCCGATGGCGCCCGCCGCCAGCAGGAAGCGGACCACGCCGTCCTCGTCCGCGCCCGGGACGAAGTTCACGTAGTAGTGCAGGACCGCCGGGATGATGCCGGCGGCGCCGTTGGTCGGGGCGGTCACCACCCGGCCGCCGGCCGCGTTCTCCTCGTTCACGGCCATCGCGTAGAGCGTGATCCACTCCATGGAGAGCGCCAGCGGGTCGCCCTCGGAGCGCAGCTTGCGCGCGGTGGTGGCGGCCCGGCGCTTGACCCGCAGGCCGCCCGGCAGGATGCCCTCGCGGGACATGCCGCGCGAGACGCAGGCCTGCATGACCCGCCAGATCTCCAGCAGGCCCTCGCGGATCTCCTCCTCGGTGCGCCAGGCCTTCTCGTTCTCCAGCATCAGCGAGGAGATCGACAGCCCGGTCTCCTTCGCCAGCCGCAGCATCTCGTCACCGGAGCGGAAGGGGTACTTCAGTACGGTGTCGTCGAGCTTGATCCGGTCCTCGCCGACCGCGTCCTCGTCCACCACGAAGCCGCCGCCGACCGAGTAGTACGTCTTCTCCAGCAGCGGGGCGCCGGAGGCGTCGTACGCGAAGAGGGTCATGCCGTTCGCGTGGTACGGCAGGGACCGGCGCCGGTGCAGGATCAGCTGGTTCGGCTCGTCGAAGGGGATCTCGTGCGCGTCCTCTATCTCGGTGCGCAGCAGCCGCAGCCGGCCGGACGTACGGATCCGCTCGACCTCGTCGTCGGCGGTCTCCACGTTCACGGTGCGGGGGGAGTGGCCCTCCAGGCCCAGCAGGACCGCCTTGGGGGTGCCGTGGCCGTGCCCGGTCGCGCCGAGGGAGCCGAACAGCTCGGCACGGACGGAGGCGGTCTGGGCGAGGACCCCGTCCTTCTTGAGCCGGTTCACGAACATGCGGGCGGCGCGCATCGGGCCGACCGTGTGGGAGCTGGACGGACCGATGCCGATCGAGAAGAGATCGAAGACGGAAATAGCCACGGTTGCGGACTCCGGGGATCATCCCCCGGGTGTGGGGGAAACAGCGACCGTCCAGCTGTATCCGCAGGGTATGGCGGGCAGCTGGCGGATGGGTGGACTTTGCAGGAATTGCAGGCAAAGGCGCCCGGTGGGCGTCCTTGCCCGGTAAATCAGCGTACGTCAGTTCGGACCGATGTCAGCTCGTCGTCCGGTCACAAAGAGGGCCCGGCCCTGTACGAGACAAGGCCGGGCCCCCTTCCTTCGCCTTACAGCGAGGGGTACAGCGGGTGCTTCGCGGCCAGCGCGGAGACCCGGGCCTTCAGCGACTCGGCGTCGTACTCCGGCTTGAGCGCCTCGGCGATGATGTCGGCGACCTCGGTGAAGTCCTCGGCGCCGAAACCGCGGGTGGCCAGGGCCGGCGTACCGATCCGCAGACCCGAGGTGACCATCGGCGGGCGCGGGTCGTTCGGGATGGCGTTCCGGTTGACCGTGATGCCGACCTCGTGGAGGCGGTCCTCGGCCTGCTGGCCGTCCAGCTCGGAGTTCCGCAGGTCGACCAGGACCAGGTGCACGTCGGTGCCGCCGGTGAGCACGTCCACGCCCACCGCCTTGACGTCGTCCTGGACCAGACGGGCGGCGAGGATCTTCGCGCCCTCCAGGGTGCGCTCCTGGCGCTCCTTGAACTCGGGCGAGGCCGCGACCTTGAAGGAGACCGCCTTGGCGGCGATCACGTGCTCCAGCGGACCGCCCTGCTGGCCCGGGAAGACCGCAGAGTTGATCTTCTTGGCGAGCTCCTGCGTGGACAGGATCACACCGCCGCGCGGACCGCCGAGGGTCTTGTGCGTGGTGGTGGTGACGACGTGGGCGTGCGGCACCGGGTTCGGGTGCAGGCCCGCGGCGACCAGACCGGCGAAGTGCGCCATGTCGACCATCAGGTAGGCGCCGACCTCGTCCGCGATCCGGCGGAAGGCGGCGAAGTCCAGCTGGCGCGGGTACGCGGACCAGCCGGCCACGATCAGCTGCGGCTTGGACTCCTTGGCGAGGCGCTCGACCTCGGCCATGTCCACCTGGCCGTCCTCGCCGACGTGGTACGGGACCACGTTGTAGAGCTTGCCGGAGAAGTTGATCTTCATGCCGTGGGTCAGGTGACCGCCGTGGGCCAGGTTCAGGCCCATGATGGTGTCGCCCGGCTTCAGCAGCGCGAACATCGCCGCCGCGTTGGCCTGCGCGCCCGAGTGGGGCTGCACGTTCGCGTGCTCGGCGCCGAACAGCGCCTTGATGCGGTCGATGGCGATCTGCTCGACCACGTCCACGTGCTCGCAGCCACCGTAGTAGCGGCGGCCCGGGTAGCCCTCGGCGTACTTGTTGGTCAGGACCGAACCCTGGGCCTCCATGACGGCGACCGGAGCGAAGTTCTCCGAGGCGATCATTTCCAGGGTGGACTGCTGGCGCACGAGCTCGGCGTCGACGGCGGCGGCGACGTCCGGGTCGAGCTCGTGGAGAGGGGTGTTCAGTACAGACATCAGGTTCCCTAGGTCTCGTGCCCGGCCGGTGGTCAGCCCGCGAAGGCGGTGTACTCGTCGGCGGAGAGCAGCTCGTCCGGCTCGCCCGTGATCTTGACCTTGAACAGCCAGCCGCCCTCGAAGGGGGCGCTGTTCACGAGCGCCGGGTCGTCCACGACGTCCTGGTTGGCCTCGACGATCTCACCGGTCACCGGGGCGAACAGGTCGCTGACCGACTTGGTCGACTCCAGCTCACCGCAGGTCTCGCCGGCGGTGATGGTGTCGCCCACCTCGGGCAGCTGGGCGAAGACGACGTCGCCGAGGGCGTTGGCCGCGAACTCGGTGATGCCGACGGTGGCGACACCGTCCGCGTCGACCGCCGAGACCCACTCGTGTTCCTTGGTGTAACGCAGCTGCGTGGGGTTGCTCATGACCTGATTCTCCTGGATGCGGGGAGTGCTGATGAACGGTGGTCTTGCAGGGTGAGACGGGTCCCGGTGGGGGAACGCGTCACTTCTGCCGCTTGTAGAAGGGCAGCGCGACGACCTCGTACGGCTCATGGGTACCGCGAATGTCCACGCCGACGCCGGAGGTGCCGGGCGCGGCGTGCGACGCGTCGACGTACGCCATCGCGATCGGCTTGCCCAGGGTGGGGGAGGGGGCGCCGGAGGTGACCTCGCCGATGACCTGGCCGTCCGCCACCACGGGGAAGCCCGCACGCGGCACCCGGCGACCCTCGGCGATCAGGCCGACCAGCTTGCGCGGGGCCTTGCTCTCGGCACGCTCGGCGGCGGCCTCCAGGGCGGCGCGGCCCACGAAGTCGCCCTCCTTCTCGAACTTCACGACCCGGCCCAGACCCGCATCGAAGGGAGTCAGCTCGGTGGTCAGCTCGTGCCCGTACAGCGGCATGCCCGCCTCCAGGCGCAGGGTGTCCCGGCAGGACAGGCCGCAGGGCACCAGGCCGACACCCGCACCGGCCTCGGTCAGGGCCTCCCACAGCTGCACGGCGTGCTTCGGCTCGACGAACAGCTCGAAGCCGTCCTCGCCGGTGTAGCCGGTACGGGCGATCAGCGCGGGCACGCCCGCGACGGTGCCGGGCAGGCCGGCGTAGTACTTCAGCCCGTCCAGGTCGGCGTCGGTCAGCGACTTGAGGATGCCGGGGGACTCCGGGCCCTGCACGGCGATCAGCGCGTACGCGTCGCGGTCGTCGCGGACCTCGGCGTCGAAGCCGGCGGCGCGCTCGGTCAGCGCGTCGAGGACGACCTGGGCGTTGGAGGCGTTCGCGACCACCATGTATTCGGTCTCGCCGAGGCGGTAGACGATCAGGTCGTCGAGGATGCCGCCGTCCTCGCGGCAGATGTGCGTGTAGCGGGCGCGGCCGACACCGACCGTGGAGATGTTGCCGACCAGGGCGTAGTCCAGGACCTTGACGGCCTCCGGCCCGGTCAGGGTGATCTCGCCCATGTGGGACAGGTCGAACAGGCCGGCCTTGGTCCGTACGGCGTTGTGCTCGTCGCGCTCACTGCCGTAGCGCAGGGGCATGTCCCAGCCCGCGAAATCGGTCATGGTCGCACCGAGCGAGCGGTGCAGCGCATCGAGGGCGGTCAGACGGGGGGCATTGCTCATGGGTACAGCTCCCAGGTCCCAGGGCATCGACAAGACATGACGAGGACGATCCTCCCCATCTGTCATCGGAACCTGAGAGGTTCGCCGAGAGTCTCTGTCACAACGGATCTCGGCTTGCACCTTGGGTGGAGCCACGGCAGCGCGACTCGCTTTTCAGATCTGCCTCATCCACGCGGTACGGGGCCTGAGAGATTCAAGGGAGGTTCTTGCTCCTTCGGCGCCCGGGTCGCCTTGCGGCGACGGCTTCCGGGACTCTCCCGCGCGGATTCAAGCGGCCGGTATGCAGTTGGTGTCCAGTTGGCGCACATCATTGCATGCGGCTGTCGGGAATGGGGGTCCGGGCCCGAAAGTGAGTACGGACCGGAACCATGCCTGCCGGATTACCGTCTCTTTACACTCAGTGGGAAGGGTCCCGGTGACCCGATGCGGGGGAGGCGAACACTGTGCGGAGATTCGGAGTGAACGGACTGAACGGACTGACGGTGGTGGCAGCAGTACCGGTCCAGCCGGGCCCGCTGGGCCCCGAGGCGCTGGCGCCGGTGATGACGGCTGCGCCCGCGACCGTGCGTGACCTGCGCGGGCGGAGCCGCGGCCCGGCCCGGCTCGGCTTCGCCGAGGGCGACATCGTGGTGGTCTCCGGGCTGCCCGGAGGCGGCAAGAGCACGCTGATCAAGCGGGCGGTCCGGGACGGCGGGATCGACTCCCAGGACGTCCGCGAGCGCTGGGAGCGCAGGATGCCCGGGAGCCTGCCGTACGCGCTCTACCGCCCGCTGGTCCGGGTCGCCCACTACGCCGGCCTCGCCCGCGCCCTGCACTCGGGCCGCTCTGTGGTCGTCCACGACTGCGGCACCCAGGCCTGGGTCCGCGGGCTGCTGGCCCGGGCCGCGGCGCGGCGCGGGCGCGCACTGCACCTGCTGCTGCTGGACGCGAGCCCGGCGGAGGCGCTGTCCGGGCAGGCGGCCCGGGGCCGCGGCGTCTCGGCCTACGCCTTCGCCCGCCACCGCGGCGCGGTGACCCGCCTGCTCCGCGCGGCGCAATCCGGCCGGCTGCCCGCGGGCTGCACCTCGGCGACCCTGCTGGACCGTGCGGCGGCCAACCGCGTCACCCATATCGCCTTCGACCGCCCGGGGGTGTGACAGTACCCTCGGGCCCGAAGACTGTGGGACCACAGGAAGGCGTACGAAAGATGCACGGCAACGGCTGGCCCGCCAACGAGCTGGAGCAGGTGCTCGGGGCCGCCCTGGGGAACCCGCACGCCGGCGCCCGCATCCTGGAGGTGCTGGCCCGCAGTGAGCTCTGGGTGCCGCTCCCGGCCGGCGGCGGCCCGGACAGCGACAGCCTCCGCCTGCCCACCATGGACATCGGCGGCGCCGCCTACGTCCCGGTCTACAGCTCGCAGGCCCAGTTCCTCGCCTGTGCCGGCCCCGCCATGGACTTCGCCGTCGTCCCCGCCGTGGAATTCGCCCGCGGCCTGCCCCCGCAGCTCGGTGTCGCCGTGAACCCCGAGGGCGCGGTCGGCGTCCCGCTGCCCCCGCCGGCCGTTGCCGAGCTGTGCCGGGCCGGGCGGACCGAGCTCGACGGTCCGGGCACCGGCGGCCGGGTCCGGCTGTTCGAGCCGGACTGGCAGGAGGACCCGGTGGACTTCCTGGCCGCCGCCTCGGAGGAGTTCCGCGCCACCGGCGTGGTCGCCGCCGCTTATCGCTGCCTGGCCAGCGTCGAGGGCGGGGCCCCCGAGCTGTACATCGGTGTCCGCCTGCTGGGACAGCCCGCCGAGTACCGGGACGCCCCGATGGACGCCCTGGCCCGCGCCCTGAACCGGGTCCAGCCGCCCTGGCCGGTCCACTTGATCCTGCTCGATGTCACCGACGATCCGGTCGCCGACCACATCCGCGAGCGCGTGCACCCGTTCTACCTGCCCTAGAGGCCCGTAAGCTGGTTTCAATTTGCGGGCTGAACCGACGGGCGGACGAAGAGGGGTACCGGGTGAGTGCGTCAGGCACGGCCGCGGCCGGGCAGGTCGAGCACATGCTGCGCCAGGTGACTCCCGGGCGCTATGACGGATACGAGTCACTTCTGCATGCCCTCGGCGAGGGCCGGCTGTGGATGCTGCTCTGGCACGGGCAGCCCGGCTCCCCGGACGCCCAGTACGGCGGCATGGAGGTGGAGGGGCTCGGCTACGCGCCGTGCGTGACCTCCCCGCAGGAGTTGGCGGCCAGCGGCTGGAACCGCGGGTTCGAGGTGGTCACCGGGCGGGACATCGCCCGTGCCCTCTACCCCGACCGGTGGGGCCTGTGGCTCAATCCGCACGACCCGGGCGGGGGCCTCGGCATCCCCTGGGCCGACCTGCGCCGGGTGGCCACCGGGCTGGACCGGATGCCGGCCGGGCCGCTGCGGCTGTCCGAGCCCGCACTGGAACTTCCGCAGTTCTACGGACTGCTCACCCAGAACGCGCACCGGACCCCCGCCGTCCGCTCGCTCCGCCGCGCCTGGGTGCAGCCCGCGGTCGGCTCGCCGTACCTGGCCGTGGGGCTCGATCTGTACGACGCCTCCGCGCCCGCGCTGGAGTCGGTGCGCGAGATGATGCGGCAGTCGGTCGGGGCGGTCCCCGAGGGCGTTCCGGTCTGCACGGTCGCGCTCGCCGACGAGCACGACCCGGTCGCGATGTGGCTGCGCGCCCAGGCCCGGCCGTTCTACGACCGCGAGGCGCACGCGTCCGGCTACTGAGATTTCCATATCAAGGCCGCATGGAACGACAGCGTTCCATGCGGCCTTTGTCGTGCTCCGGAACGGCTATGGCACTGTCCGGATTTGGCCGGTCGTTCGGCCCCAAAAGGCGCACTGCATCAGACAGTTGGGCACGATGTCCGCTTCCGTACCGAACGGCCGGTGTTGCTCCGCTCAGGCGGGAGCCAAGTCCGGATAACGGGAACCTGACCCTCACATCACGGTTGCGCATCCATTCATCTGCGGGTCTGGCGGCTGGTCTTGCGGCCGATGAAGACTCCCCCACCAAGAGCCGATCAGTCCTGTCAGTCCTGCCAATCTCCGGCTCGTCTCTCGCATTTCACAGCGCCACTCCGCACCAACGCCGCCACAGCGGCGGGCATGGGCCGGCTCACCCGTCGGCCGAGAGGGGTCCCCACCACGATGACGGCACCACTGCACGACACGAGCGCGGAACAAGCCCCCGCGGCCGTTGCCGTAGCCGACGTCCCTGCACAGGCCATCGAAGGCCGCTCACCGGGCCGCATCGCCTGGATGCGGCTCAAGCGCGACAAGATCGCACTGACCGGCGGCATCGTCGTGATCCTCCTGATCCTGGTGGCGGTCTTCGCGCCGCAGATCGTGAGCCTGCTGGGCCACCCGCCCAACGAGTTCCACGAGGATCTGCTCGACCCGGATCTCGGCACGCCGGTCGGCTCGTTCGGCGGCATGAGTTCGGACTTCCTGCTGGGCGTCGAACCCACCAACGGGCGCGACATCTTCAGCCGGATCGTCTACGGCGCGCGCATCTCGCTGACCGTGGCCTTCCTGGCGGCCTTCGTCTCCGTGGTCATCGGCAGCCTGCTGGGCGCCCTCGCGGGCTTCCTCGGCGGCTGGGTGGACGCGCTGATCAGCCGCCTGATGGACCTGCTGCTGGCCTTCCCGCAGCTGCTCTTCACCATCGCCCTGGTCTCGGTGGTCCCGAACTCCGTCTGGGGGTTCGAAGGCACCGGCGTCCGGATGGGCGTCCTCGTCCTCGTCATCGGCTTCTTCGGCTGGCCGTACATCGGACGTATCGTCCGCGGCCAGACGATCTCGATGCGCGAGCGCGAGTACGTGGAGGCCGCGCGCAGCCTCGGCGCCGGACGCGGCTACATCCTGATCAAGGAACTGCTGCCCAACCTGGTCGCTCCGATCCTGGTCTACGCGACCCTGATCATCCCGACCAACATCCTGACGGAGGCGGCGCTCAGCTTCCTCGGCGCCGGCGTCAAGCCGCCCACGGCGTCCTGGGGAAAGATGCTGTCCGACGCCGTCCCCATCTACCAGGACGCACCGATGTTCATGGTCGTCCCCGGTCTCGCGATCTTCATCACTGTCCTGGCGTTCAACCTCTTCGGGGACGGGCTGCGTGACGCACTCGACCCCAAGGGCAGCTGAACCGCTTCAACGATTCACCCACTCATGGAGGTTGGACACATCGTGATCCGCAGAAAGCAGGCACTCGCGATCACCGCGGTGATCGCCGCCCTCTCCCTGACCGCCGCGTGCGGTGGAAGCGGCGATGACGACAAGACCGACAAGGGGGGCTCCGCCAGCGGTGCCGCCTTCGACGCCGCCACCAAGGGGTTCGTCAACGCCTCGGACAAGAAGGGCGGGGAGCTCAAGCTCTGGTCGCCCCAGGACGTCGACTACCTCGACCCGGCGCGTGCCTACTACGGCTTCGTGTGGAACATGCAGCGCCTGTACGTCCGGCAGCTGCTCGCGTACGACGCCAAGCCGGGCAAGGACGGCACCAAGCTGGTCCCGGACCTCGCCGAGGCCCTGCCGGTCATCAGCAACGACGGCAAGACGTACACGCTGAAGCTCAAGGACGGCGTGAAGTTCGAGGACGGCTCGCCGATCACCTCGAAGGACATCAAGTACGGCGTCGAGCGCGTCTTCGCGCAGGACGTGCTGTCCGGTGGCCCGACCTACCTGATCGACCTCCTCGACCAGGGCCAGAAGTACCCCGGCCCGTACAAGGACTCCGACCCGAACAAGATGGGCCTGAAGTCGGTCCAGACGCCGGACGACAAGACCATCGTCTTCAACCTGGCCTCCGCCAACTCGGACTTCAGCTACCTGCTGGCCATGCCGTCCTCCTCGCCGGTCCCGGCGGGCCAGGACACCGGTGCCAAGTACACCAACAAGCCGGTCTCCACCGGCCCGTACAAGGTCGAGAGCTTCACCGCCGGCAAGGGTGCCACCTTCGTCCGCAACGAGAACTGGGACCCGAAGACCGACACGATCCGCAAGGGTCTGCCGGACAAGGTCAGCTTCACGGTGACCACCAACGCCGAGGACATGGACCAGCGCCTGCTCAACGGCGACATCGACCTCGCCGTCGACGGCACCGGCCTGCTCCAGGCCGCGAAGAACAAGGTCCTCAAGGACGACAACCTCAAGAAGCACGCGGACAACCCCTTCACGGGCTACATCCGCTACATGGTCTTCCCGCAGACCGTGGCGCCGTTCGACAACATCGAGTGCCGCAAGGCCGTCATCTACGCGGCCGACCCGAAGTCCCTGCAGACCGCCCGCGGCGGCCCGACCAGCGGTGACCTCGGCGCGAACATGCTGCCGCCCGGCATCCCCGGCTCGGACAAGGCCTACGACCCGTACGGCCTGACCGCCGGCAAGGCGCAGGAGGACAAGGCCAAGGCCGCCCTGCAGGCCTGTGGCAAGCCGAACGGCTTCGAGACCACGATCGCGGTCCGCAACAACCGCGCCGCCGAGGTCAAGACGGCCGAGTCCCTCCAGGCCGCACTGGCCAAGGTCGGCATCACCGCCAAGATCGACCAGTTCGACGGCAAGCTCTCCTCCTCCACGATCGGCTCGCCCGAGAACGTGAAGAAGAAGGGCTACGGCATCATCGTCATGGGCTGGGGCGCCGACTACAACTCCGGCGCGGGCTTCCTGCAGCCGCTGGTGGACGGCACCTTCATCCTGCCGAACGGCAACAACAACTACTCCGAGATCAACGACCCGGAGATCAACAAGCTGTTCGACGACGCCGCGGCGGCCAAGACCCCCGAAGAGGCCGCGCCGTTCTACACCAGCATCAACAAGAAGGTCATGGAGAAGGCGCTCTACCTGCCGATCAACTTCGACAAGGCCTTCGTCTACCACAACCCGCGGCTGACGAACGTCTACTTCAACGACTCCATGGGCAAGATCGACCTCGCCACGGTCGGCGTCGTCAAGTAACAGTCAGGCACGTGCCTTCACCGCACATGCGCTAGTCCGAAGGGCAGGTGAAGGCCGCAGGCGGCGGCTGCCGTCCCCACAAGGGGCGGTGGCCGCCGGCCCTGGCGGCCGACTGCAGTGCTCGTCTACCTCATCCGGCGACTGTTCAATGTCGTCGCCACGCTGCTGGTGGTCTCCGTGGTCACCTTCGGCATCTTCTTCGCGGTGCCGAAGATCACCGGGTCCGATCCCGCGCTGATGTACGCCGGCCGCGAGACCAATGAGACCGCCCTGGCGGGCATCCGCGTGAAGATGGGCTTCGACAAGCCCATTTCCGAGCAGTACTTGCTCTTCCTCAAGGGCATCGTCGCGGGCCGCGACTACGACGCCGGCACCGAGATGACGCACTGCCCCGCGCCGTGCTTCGGCTACTCGTTCAAGAGCGAGACGCCGGTCTTCGACATGATGCTGGACCGGATCCCGGTCACCGTCTCCCTCGCGCTCGGTGCCGCTGTCATCTGGGTGGTCGCGGGCGTGCTCACGGGTGTCGTCTCGGCACTCAAACGCCGCACCGCCATCGACCGCACCGTAATGGTCGGCGCCCTCGCCGGCGTCTCCCTGCCGATCTTCTTCACCGGCATGCTGGCCCCGGCGATCCTGGTCTACGGCCTCGGCTGGCTGGAGGTCTCCAACTACAAACCGCTCACCGAGGATCCGGGCGCCTGGCTGAACAGCATGATCCTGCCCTGGATCACGCTGGCCTTCCTGTTCGCCGCCACCTACGCCCGCATCACCCGCGCCACCATGCTGGAAGTGATGGGCGAGGACTACATCCGCACCGCCCGCGCCAAGGGCCTCACCGAGCGGGTGGTCATCCGCAAGCACGCCCTGCGCTCCACCCTCACCCCGCTGGTCACCATGTTCGGCCTGGACTTCGGAGGTCTGCTCGGCGGCGCCGTCCTCACCGAGACCACCTTCAACTTCCAGGGCCTGGGCACGGCGGCCGTCGGCGCGATCAGGGACGGCGACCTGCCCGTGATCATGGGCGTGACCCTGCTCGCGGCGTTGTTCGTCGTGATGGCGAACCTGATCGTGGACATGCTGTACGCCGTCATCGACCCGCGCGTGAGGCTGACGTGACCGAGAACCACACCCCCCTGGTCCCCGAACAGTCGGGGCCCCGCTCCGATGCGTTCCTGTCGGTCCGCGACCTCAAGGTGCACTTCCCCACCGACGACGGCCTGGTCAAGTCCGTCGACGGGCTCTCCTTCGACCTGGAGCGCGGCAAGACCCTCGGCATTGTGGGCGAGTCCGGCTCCGGCAAGTCGGTGACCTCGCTCGCCGTCATGGGCCTGCACCGCACCGGGCACTCCCGCTCCCGCCCCACGATCGAGGGCGAGGTCTGGCTCGACGGCGAGGAGCTGCTGCGCGCCGACGCCGACGAGGTGCGGCGGCTGCGCGGTCGCAAGATGGCCATGGTCTTCCAGGACCCGCTGAGCGCCATGCACCCGTACTACACGGTCGGCAAGCAGATCATCGAGGCGTACCGGACCCATGCGGACGTCGACAAGAAGCAGGCCCGGAAGCGGGCGGTCGAGATGCTCGACCGGGTCGGCATCCCCGAGCCGGACCAGCGCGTCGACGCCTACCCGCACGAGTTCTCCGGCGGTATGCGCCAGCGCGCGATGATCGCGATGGCCCTGGTCAACAACCCCGAGCTGCTGATTGCGGACGAGCCGACCACCGCCCTGGACGTCACCGTCCAGGCGCAGATCCTGGACCTGATCCGTGATCTGCAGAAGGAGTTCGGCTCCGCCGTCATCATGATCACGCACGATCTCGGTGTGGTCGCCGAGATGGCCGACGACATCCTGGTGATGTACGGCGGCCGGTGCGTGGAGCGCGGCACCGCGGAGAAGGTCTTCTACGAGCCCCGGCACCCCTACACCTGGGGCCTGCTCGGCTCGATGCCGCGCATCGACCGCGACCAGACCGAGCGGCTGATCCCGGTCAAGGGCTCCCCGCCCAGCCTGATCAACATCCCCAGCGGCTGCGCCTTCCACCCGCGCTGCCCGTACGCCGACCTCCCCAAGGACAACGTCACCCGGACCGTACGTCCGGAGCTGGTGACCGCCGACGGTGAACGGCACTGGTCCGCCTGCCACATGTCGCAGGAGGAGCGGACCCGGATCTGGACCGAAGAGATTGCGCCGAAGCTGTGACCGACATCGAAAAGGCGTCCGCGCCCACGCTCCCCGCCCAGGCCGCAACGTCCCCGGAACCCCTGCTCAAGGTGACCGGCCTGGTCAAGCACTTCCCCATCAACAAGGGGCTGCTGCGCCGCCAGGTCGGAGCCGTCAAGGCGGTCGACGGAATCGACTTCGACGTCCGCCGCGGTGAAACCCTCGGCGTGGTCGGCGAGTCCGGCTGCGGCAAGTCGACCATGGGCCGGCTGATCACCCGGCTGCTCGAGCCCACCAGCGGCACGGTGGAGTTCGAGGGGAAGGACATCACCCACCTCGGGGTCGCCGGGATGCGACCGCTGCGCCGCGACGTACAGATGATCTTCCAGGACCCGTACGGCTCGCTGAACCCGCGGCATACGGTCGGCGCGATCGTCTCCGCCCCGTTCAAGCTCCAGCGGGTCACCCCGGAGGGCGGGATCAAGGCGGAAGTCCAGCGCCTCCTCTCCCTGGTGGGCCTGAACCCGGAGCACTACAACCGCTACCCGCACGAATTCTCGGGCGGTCAGCGCCAGCGCATCGGCATCGCCCGCGCCCTGGCCCTGAAGCCGAAACTGGTCGTCGCCGACGAGCCGGTCTCCGCGCTGGACGTCTCGATCCAGGCGCAGGTGGTCAACCTGCTGGACGACCTCCAGGAGGAGCTCGGCCTCACGTACGTGATCATCGCGCACGACCTGTCGGTCATCCGGCACGTCTCGGACCGGATCGCGGTGATGTACCTCGGCAAGATCGTCGAGCTGACCGACCGCAAGTCGCTGTACGAGTCCCCGATGCACCCGTACACGAAGGCACTGCTGTCGGCGGTCCCGGTCCCGGACCCGCGCCGCCGAGGCGCGAAGAGCGGCCGAATCCTCCTGAAGGGCGACGTCCCGTCCCCGATCGCCCCGCCGAGCGGCTGCCGGTTCCACACGCGGTGCTGGAAGGCGACGCAGCTGTGCGCCACGCAGGAGCCGCCACTGGTAGCCCTGAAACCGGCCCACCAGGTCGCCTGCCACCACCCCGAAAACGGCCCAGACCAGGCCCCATCCGACCCGGCCCTCCCGGCATAACCGGCCCCGGCCGAGGCCCCGGGCCTGGCCCGAGCCGGGCCTGGCCCGAGCCCCCTCCGGGCCGGGGCCCCGGCCCGCCCCGCCTGGGCCGGGGGCTGCGCCCCGCAGTCGGCGGGGCCCAGGGCGCTCCGCGCCCGTGGGGGTTTGGGGGCGGAGCCCCCGGAAGCGGGTGCCGGGCGGAGCCCGAGCACCCAGCTGTGGGGCTGCGCCCCATGTGCGTCCCCGGCGGAGCCGGTGCACGGCCCCGGACGGGCCGCGTCCCGGGTGCCGACGGGGTTCGGGGCGGAGCCCCGGGAAGCGGGTGCCGGGCGGAGCCCGGGCACCCGGCGGGCGCGGGGCGCAGCCCCGCGGTGGGGGCCTGGCCCCCACGCCCGCGCGGTCAAGGCACGCGACCCCGCCGGG